>VBAY01000119.1 GCA_005883085.1 Candidatus Bathyarchaeota archaeon | reverse complement strand
CCCTCTTCCAACCGCAAGCTTAGACACATCGTTCGTCGTGAGTTCGTTCAGGAATGACTCGGTGCCTTTTCCTTCCACTAGAACCCGTCCCATATGGGAGACGTCGAATATTCCACAGCTGTTTCTAACACGCCGGCACTCCGGGATTATGCCTTCGAACCAGACAGGAAGGTCAAAGCCCGCATACTCGACAAGATTACCATGCTTCCTGTGATACTCGTAGACGTGGGTTCTTCTCGCCAATGTTGACTACTCGCGATCTGCGGTAGCTGGGTGGTGGTAGAAAAAAGAATGCGAGGGAACTATGGACCAGGAACAGGGGTCTCAGGAATAATCTTCAAGTTTTCAGTGTCAAACCCTAGCTTCTTACCGCACTTGGGGCAATAGCCTCCGTTGCGCTGAATGATCTCGCCAGGCGTCTCCAGTTCAAGCCCGGTGTAGAGGAGTTCGCCGCACTTGGAACATAAAATTCGCTGCGGACACAAATCGGTGCGGAAGCCTCGTGAGGTCTCAGGACCCCAACGCGCTATAAAAACGGTTTCAGAGTCGTGCATGCACTTGGGAAAGCAGGGCTTATAATCGGCGATGGCCCTTGCCCCACTTAACAACGTGGACCAGCGATGGGTTTCAGAACAGGACTCTTCAAGATGAAGAGATCTCTCAACAACCTAGCATTCCGGATGAGTTTCGTTAAACTCGCACCCGGATCCAGCAGACCGCTATTGCCTGTAGCCTCATTCTTGATCCTCGCCTTCACCGTCTTTGTTCTCGCAGGCGGATTGTTCATCCTAGTCGGTGCAGGCACCTCGGTGAGTCTCTTGAACGTCCAGCAAGGTCTCGGCTTTGTCTATCCGCACGATATCAACAATCAGACTCCCGCTGAAGGAGTGTTCGTAGCCCTGCTTTATGCGCTGGGAATCGTAGGATTGTACATGATGTTCACGAGCACACGGAACGCCTATCGGCCCAAGCGGGCATACGGCTTTCTAGGGTTCGGCATGCTACTAAGCTTCGTCTTCATGGCCACCGCGTATTTCGTGCTATACCAGAAACTAATGTAGGCAGCTACCCGTTAACTCCATCTCTAGAGGAAACGAACCCCAACTCTGTTGCATTCTAGGAACAGGTTGAGGGGAATGTCTGCGCCGATAACGGATTCCCAAATAACCTAACACTGCCGTCGCGATTATTGAGACAGTGATCGCGAGGATTATGAAAATGGAATTGGGCATCGCTGAGACTGGCGATTGAACGTCGTAAGTGTAAATTCCGTTTGGAGAAGTGAAGTAGAGTTTTCCGTTGGGTCCCATTTCAACCGCGATGATTCCTCCGCTTTGCGTGTAAACTTGGGTCATCGAAACTATAGATCCGTTTGTAGAGAGTTCTAGGCGTTCGAGGTTTCCCGTGTTCCATTCGCCAAAATAGTAGACGTTCGGGGCTGCTGTCGCGATCCCGGTGGGCGTGACGACTAGATTGAAGTCGACGATTGGGTCGGTGAAGGACGGATTGTGGCAGATTCCGAGGCATGTTGGCCAACCATAGTTTCCGCCCTTTACGATGATGTTGATCTCATCGTCGGTGTTGGGACCAGCTTCGGTGGCGATGAGTCTTCCATTTGAGGGGTCGAAGTCAAAGCCGAAAGCATTGCGTATGCCCAAAGCATAGACAAGACTCCCAGGGAAGGGATTGTCAGAAGGAATGGACCCGTCCGGGTTCATGCGAAGCATCTTACCTGTTGTGGACGATTGGTCTTGTGCTGGAGACCCTTGGTGGAATTCGCCAACTTGTGTGTATAGCTTGCCATCAGGTCCGAACTTGATGTAGCCTCCGTTGTGATAAGGGGGCGCATTCGGAGCGGCGCTAACGACATCGAGGACGTTAGTGGGGCTTGTTCCTATGTTGCCTGTTGCTGTGTAGCGTACAATGTGGCCATGTGTGTAGGATTGGCTGTCGCGATAGATGTAGTAGACGTAGAGGAATCTGTTGAAAACGAAGGATGGGTCCAAAGCTATGCCCAAGAGTCCTGATTCACTGTCCGTGAATATTGGCGAAATGGTGGCGAAGGGAGTTGACAGGAGTGTTCCGTTCTGTTGAATTATGCGGATATTGCCCGTGTTTTTTTCGTTGAAGAAGATGCGCCCGTCTGGGGCAAACCTCAGCGAGACTGGGAAGCTGAGACCGGTCAGAATGGTCGTCACTGGAGAGGAAGGAGATGATTGGGCCCGAGAGAATATCCAAGGACCGATCGAGAGTACTATCAAGATGACGATTTTCATTAACAACTTTAGAGACGGAATCTTGAGAGGCATGTAACAACTAATTGAGGAGAGTCAGAAACGATTCCGAAAAGGTTTGTGAAAGTCCATGGCTAGACCCAATCTGAAAGAAGCTAGGAGCATTTCTCCGTCATAGCGGTCGATTCGCTAACTCCGACGGTCCTAGGTGACGAGTCTATAGGCCCGAACTTGCTGGAAACCCGTTATAAGCCAAGTCGCCTGTTTGAATTAGAGCTAAGTTTAGTTTCAGAACATTCACATACGGGGTCCCAAAGATCCAGAACGTGCCCTCCTCGTTCTTGTTTACGATTTGCTGCAGCGTATCGACTGAAATGTTGGTGGCAGCGCTTATTCTCGGAATCTGAGAGTACGCGTCCTGGACCGTAATGTCAGGGTCAACTCCCGATGCAGAATCGTTTCGGGGATGGAAAAAGATAGGCAGGCTGAAATTCTGCGCAATAAGGCTCGAGCCTACGGCCTTGCCGTGAAACTGAACTAGGCTTCCATTCGCCTGGGATGGAAAGATTAGCTGGGCAAAGCCTGTTATGACAAGAGGAAACACTAGTCCACATAGTATTAGCGATATTGCTGCTAATCTTATCGCAGGGCCGCAGTTTTGCAGGAGTTTTCGCTTGATTTTCATCATGGGTTTTCTACTAGAGCAACGATATTCCCATGTCTATCAGCTTGATTCCTACAAAAGGAACGATAACTCCACCAACTCCATAGATCACTGTGTTCTTCAGGAAAAGGGTCATGGTTCCTGAAGGCTTGAACGTGACCCCCCTCATCGCCAATGGAATCAAGAGTGGGATGATAATGGCGTTGAAGATAAGGGCCGAGAGAACGGCAGTGTTCAGCCCAAGCCCGAGAACGTTCAACGCCTTCAGCTCTGGAACAGTTGATGCAAACAAAACAGGCATGATCGCGAAATATTTCGCTACATCGTTCGCAATGCTAAATGTTGTCACAGCGCCTCGGGTCATAAGCAATTGTTTTCCTAGCATCACTACTTCTATGATCTTGGCCGGGTTCGACTCGAGGTCGACCATGTTCGCAGCTTCCTTCGCTGCTTGGGTCCCAGAATTCATCGCCAAACCCACGTCGGCCATTGCTAGGGCAGGGGCGTCATTGGTCCCGTCTCCTATCATGGCGACAATTCTCGTCTCGGACTGTTCCCGCTTGACGATGTGATACTTGTCTTCGGGTTTCGCCTCCGGCTGGTATTCGTCAATTCCCACCTCCGTCGCTATGCTCTTGGCAGTGAGCGGTTGATCGCCAGTAATCATGACTGGTCTAATGCCCATCACTTTGACCGCCATGATCTTCTCCTTGATATCGGGTTTGAGAACGTCTCTCAACCTTACAATCCCGATCGCCTCTCGATTTCTCGAAAGTGCCATAGCTGTGTCTCCAGCTGCAGATATGTTCTGAACGATCTTGTCGTAGTCTGCGGGAACAGATTTGACAATTTTCTTGACAGCATCAGGGGCGCCTTTGATGATTTCTATCTCATCGGATCCGATTGGGACGCCGCCTTCCACGTGGGGTTCGAATTTTCTCCTGAGCCTTCCTCTCTCTCGGCCGGTCCCTCCGCTCTTTGGCAGCATGAATCCAGTGCCTCCAGCCAGTTTGACACCGCTAGTTCGGGTGCTGGCGCTGAACTCGTAGACCTCGGATGCGTCCAGAGAATTCATTTCCTTTGGGACGAACCCATTCTCATAGGCTAGCCTGATCAGGCTTCTACCCTCGGGAGTATCATCATGCCACGAGGATAGGAAGGCGGCTTCACCCACATCCTTCTCGTTGAATCCAGGAAATGGTACAAATTCGACCGCCTGCCTGTTACCGACCGTGATTGTCCCTGTTTTGTCGAGAAGAATGACATCAGTATCTCCTGCAGTCTCGACTGCGCGACCGGACTTTGCAACGATCTTTTCCTTGTAGAGCCTAGATATTCCGGACAGTCCTATTGAAGGTAGAAGTGCTCCTATCGTCGTAGGCAAGAGGCAGACGTAGAGCGCTATCAGGACTGAAAGATCCGCTGCGAGACTCAGAACCAGAGATACCCCTAGCAAAGCCCCGATAAGGATCGTGAAAATCGCCGTGAGTCCTATCAGGACAATTGTTACGGCTTGCTCGTTCGGCGTCTTGGGCCTCTTGGAGGACTCCACCATTCTAATCATCTGGTTGATGAAAGTCTCATCAGGGTTGACCGTGACCTTAACGGTGAGCGTGTCGCTGAGAACCTGCGAGCCTCCGATCACATCATCTCCCGGCGCCTTTCGAACCGCAGTTGACTCTCCCGTTAGGAGAGACTCGTCAACCATCGCGATTCCCTCAATGACCTGTGCGTCAATGGGAACCGTGTCACTCTTCTCGAGAAGAATCAAGTCATCTTTGCGAAGCTCTCTTGAGGGAGTCGGAACGATTCGTTTAGAGCCTTCTTCCATGAAAATCTTCTTGCTGGATACCTCCATCTCGAGTCTTCGAAGGCTGTTCGCAGTGTTCTTCGCCTGACTCTCTGCGAGTGCGTCCGACAGAGTGCTGAACCAGACTGTGATCAGGAGGATCAAGGCAACCTCCACGTAGAATGATTGGAGGGCGAGGCTTGCGACGCTGGGAAATCCTTCCGGGTAAATTGCCATGGCTGCTACGATGAAGAAGGTGATTTCCACGATCAACATTACCGGGTTAGCGACTAGCCTAAGCGGGTTCAGGCGAACCAGCGAATCAATAAACACCCTTCTCGAAACCAGCGCCGGTCGCCGGACAGACAACATCCTGCTGAATCTTGTTGCCATGATTCTGTCCCTAGAATCCGTTTGCATGTCCTTGGAAGAACTCTCGAATTGGGCCTAGCGCTAGAAACGGGAAGAAGGTGAGAAGGACGAGGACAAGTATGCTTCCCACAATGACGATGGAGAAGAGGAAGCTGTCCGTCCTCACGCCGACATCTGTTATGAGTCTCTTTCTATTGATCATAGATCCGCCTAGAGCGAGCAATAGCGCGATGGGTGCGAAGCGTCCCAGAAACATGACGATGGCTGTTGAGACGTTGAAGAATGGCGTGTTGGCTGATGCTCCGAGAAAATCGCTCCCGTTGTTCGCAGCAGCGGAGGTGAATTCGTACAAAATCTTGGTGAACCCGATAGAATTCGTCCCGACGCCGATAGCGCTGGCAGCCCCGGTCGAGTAGGCGAGGACCGTCGGAATGAGGACGATCACCGGGTGGACCAGAAATGCGATCATTACCAGCTTTACATCTCTGGCGGTTATTTTCAGCCCCAAGTACTCAGGGGTCCGACCTGACATCAGGCCTACGATGAAGACCGTGAGGACGATGAACATGACCATGTACATCAGTCCCACGCCCTCACCGCCTGGAGTTGCTTGGATCAGCATTCCATTGAACGCCGAAAGTATGACCAGCGGGTTCACGCCCGATAAGGATGCGTTGACTGAGCCAGTGGTCACTGTTGTCGTGACAACGGTCCAGAAAACTGAGAAGAAGCCACCAAAACGGACCTCCATTCCCGGACCCACAACTGGGAAGCTAGGGATGAAGGCGATCAAGAGATCCAGCGCAAAGAGCGCATAGGCACCCCAGAGTATGGGACGACTTTCCCGTTTCTTGCCGATCAGTTGGCCGAATACAAAACAGAGTGACGTTGGAATAAGTAGCATCAAGAAAATCTGGAATATGTCGGATGCAGGGTTCGGGTTCTGGAATGGATAGGCCGAGTTCGCTCCATAGTATCCTCCTCCATTTGTGCCGAGTTGCATGATGCTGACAAGAGAGGCGACCGGTCCGACTAGGATCGTCTGGGTGGCACCCTCCACAGTACTTACGATCCTCTCGTATCCTGTCAGAGTTTGAGGAACTCCAAGGCCTACGAATACTAGGGACGCCACGAAGCATAGAGGGAGCAGTATTCTTGTCAGAGATCTCGTAAAGTCGACGTAAAAGTTGCCCAAGTCCTTCGCGTGGGCGATGAACCCTCGAATCATCGCGATAGCCACGGATATTCCCGTAGCTGCACTAGTAAACTGCAAGAACTGGACGGCCATCATCTGGCTAAGATAGGAAAGACCGGGAGCTCCTGGAACTCCCGTTAGATTACTGCAGTTCGGGAGTTGAACGCAATTTCCCTCTCCATTGTAGTGTTGCAAGTTGGTGTTAGTGGCGAAGCTGATGACCTGCATGAACGCCAAGTCCCATGAGAGACCTGGAAACCCTTGAGGGTTCAATGGAAGAACGCCTTGAAATGAGAATATTACGAATGCGATTGTCATCTGGAAAATATTGACAATGACTGCGGCGAGAAAGTATTCTTTCCAGCCCATGCCGCGAGCTGGATCAACGCCCACCAGTCTATAGATTCCTCGCTCGACAGGGTTGAGTATCTTGTCGAGGCGACTAGGTACTAGCGTGAATACTCTAGTAATGTGTGGAGACAGGAGGCGGCCCGATAGGATGGCTATAACCAGAATCGTGATGAGTATGAATAAATTGCTCGGGTCGATCAGCCGCTAACAGCCTCCATGGCACGGCCTCAGAGTTCATTGAGAGGTTAATCTATTTCCGGTGACTGAAGGAAGCCGCTACGGCCGAGGTCGCGTTCAAGATATCGCCGTTGGACCCGGAGCCCTTGTGGGTTTTTAGAACAATCGAACTGACAGTGCTCTTGACGCCCTTGACTTTCATAATCTTGTTCTTGAGGACATCTCGAAACTCCTCAATGTCTGAAGCTGAGACAACGGTTACAATGTCAAACTCGCCAGTGACCTCGTAAAGGTCGACTACCTTGTCGAGACGGGATAGAGCCTGGACTACATCGTCCATATACGGCGATTCCACGAATATGCTAACAAACGCGATGAGTGAGGCCATGTTGACTCGACTGGCTTCGCACCCGCGGCCGTGGCGGTAATTTATGCATTTCTTGCGAGAAAGCTAGCCGTTCTCAGCATGCTCTAAACATCCTTCGCGCGACACACTGAAGATTCACAATCGAATGGTCAGCTTTCAGTAGTCGCTATCGAGTTTCCATTCAATCGGCGGGGATTTGCAACAACTAAAATCCCGCGGCCTAGGTTACAACGAACTTATCCCCGGACGGCTTCTCAACGAAGCAAATGAGCAGGAGCCTAGCTCTAGCCATGAGTTCGTCCATTTCACCTATGCCTCAGGACGACTTCCGAGCAAGCTGGAAGACGAACAGGACCAACTCAAAGTTGGCCCAAGAGAAGACTTTCTCCTCGATGTTGCAGCTCAGCATCGGCGAGGGAGTAAGAGCGGCCCTGGGCGAGGCAATCCTCGGAGTTCTAAACGGCCAAGGCCTATTCAATGAAGCAACCACTCCAAAAGAGTTTCATAGGAAATTACAAACGGTATTCGGGAACGGTGCAATGGTCCTCGAAAAAGTCATCATCAAAGATCTGTTCCGGAAGTTGAACATTCAATACAACTCTCAAGATCACTTCGACTATGGCGAAGCCCTTGAGAGGGCAAAAGAAGCCTGCGCGGTGGAGGCTCCAACAAAGTGAGCGCAGCGCAGATGCTAGAAACGCTTCTCGCCTCGGAGATCACGGGAGACCTGCTTGTATTGTTCCACCGAAACCCTGGACTCATCGACACACTCGACGGCGTCGCACGCCGCATTGGAAGAACAGGCAATGCGATCGAAGAAGACGTCCGGGGTCTCGTGAATCTGGGTATCCTAAAGACAAAGAGGATTGGTCGTTCAGAAGTCTTACTCCTCGACCGTGCCAGGGACAGAGAAGTCTTGGACGCTATCGCGAAACATCTGAGGAATCTGGAAGGAGTCGAGAAAAT
>VBAY01000236.1 GCA_005883085.1 Candidatus Bathyarchaeota archaeon | reverse complement strand
GCCGCCCTGACTGGGGACGCGCCAGATATTGTAGCGGCCGGTGAAGTTCGTCTCGAAATAGAGGTGCTCGCCGTCAACAGACCAGCGAAGAGTGAACATGGAACGCGTATAGTAGAGAGTGTCAATGTCCAAGGGACGATAAACCTGGCCGGACGGGCTGGTGATAGAGTCGCTGGCCAGTTTCGCAGCCGGTGTAGGGATCATTTGGCTCGTAGGGGGAACATGGAATAGTTAGAACTATCGACCAGCTACGCTTTCTCCCGTCGGGACCAAATGATGATTAGGGAGTATCCCAACCTACTGCGATACCGATCGGTGTGTGAGTAATGGGGCACGTGACGGTGAGGGTGAAGCTCGGAAACCCAGTTTCCAAGTCGAAGGAGAAAGTAGTTGACAAGGCTCTCGTCGATACTGGATCAACATTTACCGTTGTTCCTCGCAGCATAGCGACGAAGCTCGGATTGAGGAGCCTCGGGAAGAGGCGAGTTGAGACCGCGAATCGCAGTCAGCTTCTTGACCAGTCTTTCGCCTCTATCGAGGTCGACGGGAAGAACACTGTGTCACCGCTCCTGATCAGTGGAACTTTGGACAAGATCCTGATCGGAGTGATAACTCTCGAGGCTCTTGGGCTAATGGTTGACCCGACAAAAGGGACGTTGAAGGAGACTGAGACCCTCCTCCTCTAAGGTTCCGGATTAGTAACGTGAGTTGTGGGTCTTGCTCGCGCCGTTTGGCTAGGCGGGTGTTTTCGAGTAGTATTGTTTGAGAGTGCTTAGCATCTCTGGGTCGTGGTGTTCTTCGATGATAATCCTGTATCCCTCGTCTTTTTCCCTATTGACGAGTTGCTTGGTGGCGTATACTTCGCCGATGTAGCTGTCCTCCTCGATAATCCCCAGGCCCTGGGGGTGGTTTCGGAGAACGTCGAATACTATTTTGAGTAGATTGTCCAGATCCTTCACGGGGCGTGTGTTTGTGATGCTGGGTGATCCTTTCCAGAGCAGGAAGACGACTGTTATTCCGACGAGTCTACCCGCCAGTTGATCTCTTAGCCTTTCTAGATCGTCCTTGGAGAGTCGTTCCTTGATAGCGTTGGCAAGCTTCTCCTTCTTCTCGCTGGTATTTTGTCCGTTGCCGGGGGTTAGCGGCTCGAACGGAGCGATGGTGAGGTCGAGGAGGATCTCCTGAGCTTCAAGTTGTTCAGCTAACATGGTCGCTTTGACTCAGATCGCGACCTAGAAGATTAGTTTTTTGGAAGCATTGAGTCGATCGGTCATTTCCTCTTGATGAGGATTTTTTTTGGGAAGCTGGTCCGTGGAAGGGAGCTTTGCGCCGCGGGTGCGGACCCAACTGATCAGGGTTAGAAGGGTAAAAGAGAGCCCGACCCAGAACAGATAATTCAGTACGACTAAAACCGGGTCGTAGGCGATCGTCGGCCAGAATCTTGGTCAAGCCAGTTTGGCTCGCGATCATCAGATCGATATTGTACTTTGGTTTTTCTGAGCTTGGCTTAGGCCGGAGGTGGATCTGAAGGGCTACCCGGATGCGCGCGAGGCTACCCCGGTTCCCATTCAACTACACTCACCAATATTGTTAATTCGGAGGCTGGTCTATCTTGAATCTGTCATTGAAGAGGTCTTCCGCGACCGTTTTCCTCTCCCTTGTCGCGCTCCTAGCGTTAACCATCACGCCTCTTGCCTCTGCTCCCTTAGCCAGTGCCCCTCTAGCCCACGGGTGTAACTGCGTAACAGCTACGATCCCGGTTGGAAGTGAACCTCATGGTGTTGCTGTGGATGTCGCGACGAACATGGTGTACGTTGCCAATTTCTTCTCGAACACGTTATCAGTGATATCCGGAAGCAACAACACGGTTGTCGCTACGATACCGGTTGGTTCTTTTCCGTATGGTGTTGATGTTAACCCGGCCACCAACACGATCTACGTAACCGATAGCGGCTCGGGCACTATATCGGTTATTTCTGGCAGCAATGACAGTGTTACGGCTACGATACAGGTGGGAACATCGCCTATCGGTGTCGGAGTCAACCCGGTGACGAATATGGTCTACGTGGCCGCCGGCGCGGTACAGGTAATCTCGGGCGCCACAAACAAGATCGTCGATACGATACTACTTGGAGCCGGAGCAAACTTCATCGGCGTGGACAGCATAACGAACACGATTTACGTCACCAATGCTCTCAACGCGGTCTCTGTAATATCAGGCGCGACCGATATTGTCACGGCAACAATACCCGTCGGAATTGCGCCAGCCTTCATCGGAATCAACTCAAAGACCAACACGATATACGTGACAAACTTCCAATCCAACACCG
>VBAY01000235.1 GCA_005883085.1 Candidatus Bathyarchaeota archaeon | reverse complement strand
AGCAAGAGATATTCTGGAGATTCTCTCCAAAGGAGACCTTGCCACAGTCTGCAATTTCGCACTTAGAACTGGAGACACGCTTCAATTCTCCGTTATTCAGGCGTTGAGAACGCCATCGGCAAACCTACCTTTGAAAAATGCCAAGGGAGCACTACTTCTCTACCGAGGCCCGGCAACACTTAGCACCGCTCAGTTTGCTCAAGCATATGACGCGTTGGTTTCTCTTGTTGGACATGATCTCGCTTTCATTCACGGAAGCGTCTACACCCGATCAGAGCCCTCGGTATGCCTCTTTCTATCAGGCTACGTCTACGGGACGGCGCTAAACGAGTTCACCGACTTCATCGAACTATACGACGCAGAATACGGCCAGGAAGAAGGCAACGGGCTAACAACATTCTCAGTACCACTTTACCAAATGGAACAAGGTCAGACTCGGAGAGACTAGGCTCTCTCGCCTTTCCTATAGAACATCTTCCGAAATCTTTCATTTGCCCGAACGGATCGGCCAACAGGGCTCACGGCGCCGGATACAAGCGAAGCCAGTATCGATCCAGCATCCCTTGATCCGCATTCAATCTCAGTGTACGCTCTTCCAATTGTCTGGGGTATATGCGAGTCACTTCCAGCCGTCATGGGAAAGTTTTCTCTCTCTGCGAATTTTCGTGCGCGCTTCCATGTCACGGAGTGGAGGAAGCTGGAGGAATTGATGACCTCGATCGCATCGGGACGAACTGTCAAAAGATGAGGTCTCACGCTGGATCGGTATAGGTCATACGGATGCGGGATTATCGATACCCCGTTCTGATCCCGGATTTTTCGAATTGTTTCATCCGCCGAGAGTCCTCGAGGAATTGCTTCTGAGATCCCAAGTCCGATCAAATGACCGTCTCTTGTCGATATCTCGATCCCGGGAAGTATTACGAGTTCGTCGTCGACATCCCGAGCAAGAACATTATGGTCGGTTATCGCTAGACCATCTAGTCCACGATCTCTGCAAATAGTTGATAGCCGCTCGGGCGAAGTGAAGGCATCGCTCGATCTGCTAGTGTGAACATGTAGGTCAAGCTTCAGCTTCAATTGGAGCCCTACTTCTGATGCTCTCCAGTCCAGCTCGAAGCTTCTCGGCATTGACCTTGTGGAACAAAGGTTGGAGAGGGCGAACCCTCGTTCCAGGCTTGATGATTGTCTGTCCTGCGGATCTCCAGGGAAGGCTGGGTTTACCCGTCAGGCTCAGGCAGATTTTCTTGGAGGCTGAAGGCAGGAAGGGCAGGAGTAGTATGCCAAGACTTGCTACGATCTGTATCGAGGCGCCGAGGATCTCGCCTGCCGCCTGCATGTCTGTCTTGTAGAGGCGCCATGGCTCGTGCTCATTGAGGTATCGATTTCCTTCCCGTGCGAGTTCGACGACTTGCTCTAGACCTTCTTTCAGCCTGAAGTGTCCAAGCCTGTCCTCCACCTTTGGGAGGCTTGCTCTCAGCGTTGCCAGTATTTTCGCGTGCTGCTGCTTGCCCATGGAGTATTTTGGAACTTTTCCTTTGTAGTATGTTTGAATGAATGAGGTGGTTCGGTGAACGAAGTTGCCCAGAACATCGTTCAGCTCGGTGTTGACTTTTCTCTCGAACTCGTCCCATGTGAAGTTGGTATCTTTCTGTTCGGGTCTAAGGCTGATCAAGGCGTACCGCCAGTATTCCGGCCCTGCTAGTTCAACGGCTTCATCCATCCAGACACCGATCTTTCTGCTTCTGGAAAATTTCTGCCCCTCGAGTTGTATGTACTCGGAGGATGAAACCTCCCAGGGCAGATCATAGTTCTCCCTGGTGGCTAGGAGCAACCCTGGGAAGATTACGACGTGAAATGGAATGTTGTCTTTTCCAATAAAGTGGACGTTGCGGCTTTCCGGGTCAAACCAGTATTTCTTCCATAAGGATGGCTGCTTCTTCTTTTTTTCAGCCCATTCTTTTGTTGCCGAAACGTATCCAAGGACGGCTTCCATCCAGACATAGATGGTTTTTCCTTTGGCTCCTTTGAATGGTGCCAGTATTCCCCAGGCGTTGTCGCGGGTTAGTGAGCGTGGTTTGAGCCCGTCTCTAATCCAGCCCAGGCTAAAGTTTCGTGCGTTTTCTGGAAAATTGGGGTTTGTCTCGATGTATTTTCGAAGCGGCTCAGAGAGTTTGGGAAGA
>VBAY01000256.1 GCA_005883085.1 Candidatus Bathyarchaeota archaeon | reverse complement strand
GCCCTACAATACGGCGTTCCGTTGAAGGTGCTCGTGAACAAGTTCACCCACACACGATTCGAGCCAGCGGGCATCACTACCAACCAGGACATCCGATTCGCCAAGTCCGTTGTCGATTACATCTTCCGATGGCTTGGACTGAAGTTCCTTCCAAAAGAGGAACAGGATGCGCTCGGGCTCGCAAGGACAACCCTGGAGAATGGGACTCAGGTAAAACTAGTTGAGCCAGTTGGTTCAAAGGCCGCAGCGCCGATAGCTGCAGAGGTCAATACTCGAGATGCTCCTGAATTAGCGATTCCTCTGGCAAGCTTCGACAACCAATCCGACGCACCCGCATGTGAGAACTGCGGCATGATCATGGTTCGAGCAGGGTCGTGCTACAAGTGCAATAACTGCGGGAACACGAGCGGTTGCGGTTAGGAACCGAGCTTACGCCTTCTCGACCAGTAGCACTAACCCTTCAGTCTCTCTAATCTTCACAAGGGTCCCTTTCTGTATCAACCCTTCTGACGTCTTGGCAGAGAACTCTTCGCTGGTGACAACTACCGTGCCACTGGATTCTGTAATGTCAGATGTCGCACGACCAGTAGATCCAATCAATCGCTTGAGAGTTTCCTCAGTCAAATTCGATGGCGGTTTATCTTGACCCGAAAACGCGTAGAACAAGAACCATAAGACGAGGACTCCAACGAATACAGCGATTATTCCATACAACGCAATGTCGATAGCACTCATGCGATATTCGTCCTCAAACCGTGAAACCCAGGATTAAATCTTGCTGACGGCAACTATTCATAACGTTAAGCGCTCTCAGAACGGTTTCGGGCTCAGGACACCAAAGAAGCAATGGTCTACGATAATCACAATATGTGACTACGAGAAGTGAACCGACATTATAAGCGGCGACGGCACTGTTCCATTCCTGAGGCGAAAAATTCATGAAATGTTACCCACGCCAAAACCCCGAGAATATCGAGACAGCTGTCACCTGGATCAACAGGAACCCGCTGAGACTAACACTCCGTTAGGAGGGTTGAGAAATGGGCGATGTCACTGTCCCCCGAAACGCTACCGTCAAGCTTGCAAAGGTTGATGGTCAACTTCACCTTTTAGACAGAGCTAGAGTACAATCGGAGGGAGAATCGCCCATCGAAGTATCAGGCGAAGTAATTTGTGAGGGAGACGCTGAGTTCGAAGGCAGCCTCAACTGCTCAAGACTAAACATTGAACATGGAAGAGTAGAGATTTCAGGCGACTTGGAGACGAGCGGTGACATCGAAGTGGAACACGGCGAGCTGCGGGTCCATGGTTCTCTGGAAGCTGGCTCAGTAGAGGTCGATTCTCGCTTGTCCGTTGGAAAGTCCGCGACAGCTCACGACTTCGAAGTCGGAGGAACGCTGGACATTGGAGGTTCAATCAACGCGACCAAGGTCGATGTCGGAGGGTCCTTCAAAGTCGAAGGCGACGCGAATGTTGAGGATATCGATGTTGGAGGCCGGATCGAGGTCAACGGCAAGATCCAGTGCGAGAGACTAGACGCGGGCGGAAGTGCTGAAGTTGGAGGTGGTGAAATCTCTCGAATAATAGACGTTGGAGGTTCATTCCGATCCTCCAAACCTTTGAAGTTCGACAAGATTGACGTCGGAGGAACCGCGGCCCTAGACCAGGGAGGAGAGGGGAGAACTATCGACGTGGGCGGAAGATTCGAGAGCAAAGGGGACCTGACCTTCGAATCGATTGATGTTGGAGGAATGGTCGACATCGCTGGGAACGGAGAAGGAGAGGAAGTGGATATCGGAGGTATGTTGCAAGTTTCCGGCAACCTCCATCTGAAACGGGATCTGGAGTTGGGCGGGACGGCCCGGATTGGTGGAAGCTTGAGGCTTGCCTCGTTAGAGGTCGGTGGCATGATAGAAGCGGATCTGATAATCGCTGAAGACGAGGTAAAGATTGGAGGGCGTTTGAGGACTACAAGAGGAACGAAGGCAAAGACAATCCAGCTCGGTCAACGGTCAGAAGTATTGGGGGTCCTCGTTGGTGAGCATGTAAAGATCGGGGACAACGCCAGGGTCGAAGACGTGTACGCGGACACTCTGGATATGGGTGAGAAAGTCCGAGCTCGAAACGTCTACGCAAAGGACGCCCGTTTCGAATCTCGTTGCCGGATAAGTGGGGAGGTAAAGTACCTCGATCGGATCGAGTCGGAACCTGACGTAGAGTTCGCGAAGCCTCCTCTGAAGACCAGCGATCTGCCTAAGCCCCCTCTCTGAGATGGCTGGGCGT
>VBAY01000255.1 GCA_005883085.1 Candidatus Bathyarchaeota archaeon | reverse complement strand
TTTGGACGTCACGAAGGTGGAGAGGGTCACGGTACCATTGAAACCATCGAGACCGTCTACGGCAACGGCTGCTGTTGAGGATGAGCTTTGTTGTACACTTAGCTTGTTGAGGTTCATTGTTAGGCCGAAGTCTGGCGTTGAGCTACTGGAGTATCTCCAGGCTGAGATGGGATGGATCTCCCAGCCGGTGTAACTGTGCCATGTATCGTTGATATGTCCGTCGTCCCAGTAGACGAAGCCTTGGATGTCGAAGAGCTGGGTGGTGACCGGTGGGTTTTGTGGTGCGATACCTGCTGATTTCCAGGCCTGGTCTATCTCCATGTGCATTTGACAAAGATAGACGTCTGAGCTGGCGCACTTTGGATCTTTGAAGTTGGATGTTGTGTCGCAGAAGTTCCCATTGGGATACTGGGCACAGTCTTCAACGACGTTGGTTAGCGTGAGCATTTGGACTCCATGGACTTCCACAAACGTTGTGTTTCCATTCACCATGCACGGCGGGGAGGTTGCCCTCTTGTTGGGAATGCCAGGTATGAAGCCGCCTCCTGCATATGTCGCCCCGCCGTTTGCGTTTGGCTGGTTGCCGATTATCCCTTCTATACTTGTCAGAACCGCAGTGCAAGGGACGGCCGGGTTCCATGAGGGGAGCTGGCCGGGAGGGACGGTAGTACCTTGGGCGATGTACGGGTGCACCGCGAACAAAGCTCCCAGACCGATGACAACTACTAGCACCAACGCTCTGGTTGCAAATCTTGTTTGCTGTGGGCGAGACACGGCTGTCCTATCGGCTCCAGTCAATGTAGTCATCTAAGCCGGTTAACCGGTGTTTGCACCAATTGATCTCGTTGGCCAGGGTAAATTGATTGGTGCATCAAATGCGGTGCGATCTCTCTCGGTGCCATCGAAGACGAATTCAACCTTGCTTCCATCGAAGATGGACTGACTTCGAGATTCTCTCTTACCCACTCAGGCACGATGACCGCTCGAAGAAGTTGTTGCACAGTGACGTCTCTTTTCTTTGCCTCCGACGCTAGCAGCTTGAACGTGCCGTCTCCCACGGATAATATGAACTTGGCCAATGTTATGCACCAGACCCCTCTCGAGCGACCTCTGCTTTTGCCTCTCTCGTCTTGTATTCAGAGTACACTTGTCGTGGAACTTTTCCCTTGACCATGACAATTATATTGTAGTCTACACCTACGCCTCTAAGGGATTGGACGAAGCTTTCAAACTCGTCCAGTATCTCCTCCTCTCTTCGGGCCCATGTCTGTCCCTTGAGTTTCATGTAGGCCGTCCACTTGTATTTCTCCTGGATTCTGTTTTTTATGTCGCTCATCAATTATCCCGCCATCGTGTCAGTCGGATCGACATCCACTGAGCATGCACAGCAGTGTTCGAAGCAGAGCCGGCAAGTATCACATGTTAGACCCGTGGTTTCGAGACATGAAGGGCAGCTGTTAGGATCCGAGTCTTGATCGAACATCATTGTCATGAGCCATTCCTCTTGTCTACTCTTCCTTCGACTTTGAAATACACGTCTCGATCGTTCATCCAATCTCCCCGGACTTGTTCGTCACTGATGTCAGTGTACACTCCGTCGAGCCAGACTCTTGCGTCTAGTGATTTTGAAGAATCTATGAGGTCGACCAGGAGGTCTTTCAGACGACCAATAGTCTCGGGTTCGCGACCTTCCGAGTGCGGAAGCCCTTCCCGCTTTTCATTGCTGGAAAGCATTGCATTCATCTTCTATCTATCGCTACCCTTCGCTATTTTTTCCATATAACCGCGACGTTTACAAAGTAATCTCTCTTAACACACTGTAGACACTCGGCTCTT
>VBAY01000233.1 GCA_005883085.1 Candidatus Bathyarchaeota archaeon | reverse complement strand
GCGATGACGGTGACAACTGGAGCGCCCGTAACATACCAGACGATGAAGAGCCAGCCCACTGCGTCGGCCATCTGGAGTCCAAAGCTTTCTCGTGCGAACGAGTAGACTCCACCTGATTCAGGCTTTCGAGCGGACAAGCTAGCGAAAGTGTATGCGAGTGGGTAGCTTGCCAGCGATAACAAGAGCCATGCGAGCAGCGAGGCAGGGCCTGCAATCTGTGCTGCCAGTCCGGGCAGGACTAGAACCCCTGAGCCGAGGACTGAGCTCATATACAATGCGACAGCATAGCGCATTGTCACAGCTTTGCGAAGACCCGGTTTGTTCTCGGACACTATCGATCAGCCGCTCGTTCAAATCTCTGTTGGATAAAGGCTGGTTTGTCGTGAGGCTACGAACCGACTTCAGTGCATTACTTCGTCAATATAGATCTCGACATTTTCGATAACCTCACCCGGACGGTTTTCTCATTCGTCTTCTTGCCAGCGATGCTTCGCTCGTAGCACTGTTCGTATGAATTCTTTGTAGCCACTAGTCATTTCATCATAGGCTTTCGCTACCTCATTCATGTCAGGAATGAGTGCCTTGAGCTCCACGGAAAGTTCCGTATCTGTGTTGCGTAGACGGAATCGGTTTCGGATCTTACCGATGATCGATGCCAGCTTGTCAGTCCAGTCTCTCTCCCAAAGTATTCGGGCAAACAGCTCTCCAAAATTGTATTCTTCCCCTGTTGCTTCCTGCTCGTGTTCAAACAGTTCAAGCGCCTTTCTGCGTACAGGATCTGAGAGCAGTAGCTGCTCAGGCGATTCATAATTCTCCGAGCTCAAGGGCCTGGCACCGAGGGTATTCTATGCTGCTTCCGTCGTCAATCGTAAGGCTCGTGTTACTCCCTACGCTCTGCTCTCAATGTCCAAGGGTTCGGAGGATCTTCGCAGTATCGCTCGAGAATCTATTTGAGCTAGGGAGGCATCGATCTATGACAGGAATGCAGGCCCAGCGGATGCATATAATCGGACAAAGTCCAATCGGACACGCGGTGCAGCTAGCGTCGACTCAGGGCTTACTGCTTCTCATTCCGCCTCAACCGCAGGACACTTGCCCTGTCTGTGGTCACACGCAACAGATGGGTTGGAGGTATTGCAGTCAATGCGGGATAAAGCTCCGATGCCCCACTTGTAACACTCTATCTCTTGGGAAGAACTACTGCCACGGCTGCGGCACAGCTTTGAAGTCGTAGAAACCGGACACGTCTGGCCGCCGCTGCCAATGGTTAACGTTAGGGTTTGGGCGCGTTTCTTGCGCATTTGCAGAATCCTTGTTCTTCGCCAATCTTCCTCTCTTCCTTCGGAAGCTGGTCGCTCTGGATGTAGCGTTGACAGTCCGGGCAGAAGTGTTTCCTAATCTCCGCCAATCGTTTCCTGTTCTCTTCCAGATCCAGCAACCGTGCCTTGCCAGGGCGTTCGTTCTCTTCGACCTTCCGGAGACGTCTACGTTCTGCAAGTGTGAAGCTTAGCTGGGCGCGTTCCCATGGAGGCACTCGTTTCTTCTCAGGCAACTCTCCCCGCTTCCCAGTAATTCTCTATCATAACTCTTCCATCTGAACGTGGAATAAGCCCAGAATAAGCCCTGATCTCGAATCCAAGCACACGATTTCTAGAACATGATCTCTCACGCTGATTCCTTGGGAAAAACACGGGGGTCGAAAAAGGCCAGACAAGCCGTTAACGCGCCCGTCTCGAAAGAACAAGCCCGGAATCCCACCCAGACAGGAAGAGCATCTCGACAAGAAATTCCTATAACTTTTGCAGAGTCCTTGTGTCCGAGAGCGGCGACTGAGGAAGCAAAACATTGTGAAATCGCCTATTATCAGCCCTGATCTCGGAAATGGGAGAGAGTCGCTTATTCTCCCTCTAATCGTTCAGCAAGAACCCTAGAATCGACTATCCATCCAAGCCTAGATTGTACCCTGATCAGCCTGTCTCGCCCAGAATCACAGCCAGACACAGAATTTTTCCTTGGGAAAGGGGGGGTCTTGCACAGAACACCTCGCGACGCAAGAGTGGTTGAGGGGAAGAGCCCGGGATTTTCGAAACTTTGTAAACCCGTAAGTTGAAATACTTTCCAGACAACAAATACCACAATGAGCATTCCGCTACCCGATCCTCCAGCAAACAATCCAGTCTTCGGGTCCACCAAGCGCGAAATCCTCCTCATCCTCAAACGAGAAGGCCTGTCGGACCTCCAAACACTCGCCGAACGCCTCCGCATCTCAAAGATGGCGGTTCACAAACACGCCCAGGAACTGGAAGAACGAGGACTGATCGAACGCTTGCCAGTCCGAGGCACAACCGGCCGGCCACGCCTGGCCCTGCGACTTGCCCCGACTGCAACCTCACTCTTCCCGCGAGCTTACGCGGGTGTAACCTGCGCCGCCCTAGCATACATTGAGGAAAAACTCGGCCGGAAAGCAGTCGAAGAAGCGCTACGCCGCAGACAAGCCGAAACACTCACGACCTATCGTGGTGAGGTGAAAGCTGAGACCCTGGCCGAACGCGTCCACCAACTAGCAGGACTCCGCGATCGCGAAGGCTACATGGCCGAAGACCATCAAGCAGGACCGGCAAAGTTCGAGATCCTAGAACACAACTGTCCAATACTTGCAGTCGCTGAGAACTATTGGGAAGCATGCACCGTTGAGAACGAGTTATTCCGAAAGGTTCTGAACGCCAACGTTGAGACTACACACCGAGTCGTCGCAGGAGGAAACGTCTGTCGCTTCTTGGTCACACCGAAACGGAGGGCCCCTGAATGAAGGGCGTCGCCCTTGTAACCGGCGCGGGACGCGGCCTCGGCCGCATCCTAGCCGCCTTCCTTGCAGGCCAAGGACACGATCTCGTCATAACCTCTCGAACCCTCACGGAGCTTCAAGACGTCGCTCGATCTCTAGAAAGTACCGGCGTGAAAGTTGTCGCAATTCCCGGTGACATAAGGAATCCCGTTCACAGGACCAGTTTGCTGCAAGAGACGAGAGCGATCCGTGGTCTCAGTCTGCTTGTTAACAACGCTTCTGATCTCGGCGAGATCCCGCGTCCCGAACTCGCCTCTGCCTCTCTTCAGCGTTTTCGCGTGACGCTAGAAACAAATCTCGTCGCACCAATCGCGCTGATCCAAGAAGCTCTCCCCCAGTTAGAACAGACAAGAGGACTAGTTGTCAATATTTCGAGCGACGCGAGCCAGGGAGGCTACAAGCGCTGGGGAATCTATGGATCAAGCAAGGCTGCCCTCGACCTCGCCTCGAAAACACTTGCAGCAGAACTCAAACCTCGCCACATATCCGTCGTCAGCGTTGACCCAGGCGACATGCGGACAGGAATGCATCAGGACGCCTTTCCCGACGAAGATATCTCCGACCGTCCTCTGCCAGAGGTAACGCTCCCATTCTGGGCCTGGCTCGTCAGCCAAGACCCCGAGCAGATCACAGGGATGCGCTACCAGGCACAGGGAACCCTCTGGGAGATCCCGGCTTGAACCGCTCCGAACTCTTCTTCGATCGTCCGACCGAACTCTTCGCCTCCGCCCCACCCGAGATGCGGGGACACGACCGGGACGACGTTCGTCTGATAGTATCGACGCCTGAGGGCGACACTCACCACGCATTCACCGAACTGCCATGGCTCCTCGACCCAGGAGACCTGCTAGTTGTCAACGAGAGCGCAACTCTACCCGCAAGCCTTCCGGCCACCAGCCGCCTGGGCGAGATCCGGCTTAACCTCTCAACTCGGTTCACTGACGACCTTTGGCTCGCGGAGCCGCGATGGAGCCCGTCAAGACCCGGCCCACTCCCGCTCATCATGAACGAGACACTGCAGATCGGCGAGGCAAGAGCCGTACTGCTCCAACAGTATCCTGGAATCCCGAGACTCTGGTTCGTTCGTTTCGATACTCCAGCCAGCATTCTCATGGCGAAGCGCGGTGAGCCAATCCACTACAGCTACGCGCCAGCGTACCCGATGTCAGACTATCAGACACTTTTCTCGCGATTTCCGGGGAGTGTCGAGATGCCGAGCGCGGCACGGCCGATCACACCACACGTTCGGGATACACTTCGCGAACGGGGCATCGGAATCGTTGGAGTAATCCTTCACACAGGTGTCTCCAGCTTGGAGATTGAGGATAATACTGTAGAGCACCAGACTCTTTACCCCGAGGTTTTCAAGGTCCCCGAGGCAACCGCGAACGCAGTCAATCGAACACATGCTCGCGGCGGCAGCGTCATAGCTGTGGGAACAACCGTTGTGCGTGCTCTTGAGACAGCTTGGACACCCAAGGGAGTTCGCGCCTGCTCCGGCGCCACCGGCCTCTACATCCACCCCGGAACCAGCGTCCACGTCATCGACGG
>VBAY01000232.1 GCA_005883085.1 Candidatus Bathyarchaeota archaeon | reverse complement strand
CCGACAGGCTCCCTATCTGAATGTCTACCGAAATATTCTGAGGGACGCAGCATCGCGAGGTAAGAGTAGGGTGTGGAGAGATACTTTCCCAGCTCGGTCTTGAAGAGGTCTGAGTGAAAGCCTTGGAGGGTCTCTAGAGAGTCGGTTATTGTCCAGAGCATGAAGTCAACATCGCCTCTGGTTCCGACTAGCGAGTAGGATCTAGGTCTGATCTTGTCTCCGTTTTCTTTCAGTGATGATAGGAATTGTTTCTTTGAGGATTCTCTCTCCTGAGAGGATAGTTTTCTCCAGGCCGGGTCGACTTTGAAGAGCGTGTATTTGACGTAGCGATAGCGAGTATTCTGTTGAACTAGCGGGCTGGTCGTCTGTAGAGTCATAACCGGTTTGCCATGCCATAGAATTGCCGCTATTTGAAAGAAGGTTGCATGTCGTTCAAGACAGTATATAGCCCTCAGTCGGAGGGGTGATGAATCGGTCCTTCTTTCTACTCCAACTGTTCTGGTATTGTCTCGAGAGACCGAACGGGGGAAAGTAGGACCCAAAGAAATGCCAGGGCCCCCCCAATGACTCCGATTCCTATCGCAGTTCTCGAGCCGAATAGTTCGGCTAATCCCCCGCCTAGGAAACTGCCAAGGGGCAGTGTACCCCACACAATCCACCTCATGGACGCATTCATTCTTCCCTGGAGACGCAAAGGCACTATTGCCTGGCGAAGACTAACCTGGTTGATGTTGTAAACGACGCTACTGAAGGCGGTAATGAAGAAGGCGACCATCAAGAGCGCGCTGTTCATGTCGAACTGCACGGTTCCCAAGATCCATAGGGGTCCAATCTTGAGTACAGAGTAACCGAGTGATGGACTCACAGCCAGAAAAGGTGTTGCTCCCAAGCCGCCCGCAATCATGGAAACGACTATCGCTCGTCCAACCCCTATGCGCCTAGCAAGCTTTGAGGACACAAAGACCCCGAGTAACGCTCCTGTGCTTCCTAACGTGAAGATGAGGCCGAACAGTCCAGGCGTGAAACCCAATTCGTTAACCAAGTACGCGAAGGCTGATACGAAGAGCGCATTGGAGAAAAGGTTGGATGTCCCTGTTGAACCGGCGATCGACCGCAAGAGTCTATTGCTCAAAACAACGTGGAGGCCTTCCTTCAAATCGTGCATCACGCTGTGCGCTCTCGCTTGGATTGTTTCTTCACTTCGAATTAGAGAAAGGAATGAAGCTGAACCTATGTATGACAAGGCGTCAATTGCTATAGCGACAGGCGCTGTAATTATCTGAACAACTATTCCTGCGATGCTCGGCCCGAAAACTTGCGCAGTAGAGCGGCTTGTTTCAAGCCTCCGATTTCCTTCTGCCATTTGGCTTCGCTCTACAAGCGACGGGAGAATTGCTTGGTATGATACGTCAAAGAAGACTGTAAGCAATCCGACCAGAAAACTGACGGTGTAGAGGAGTGGCATTCCCAGCCGGCCCAGCCACCCTGTGACGAATGCAAGAGGAATGAGTGCGAGTAGGATTCCACGGCCGATGTTGGCAGATACCATTATTCGCTTGCGACGATGACGGTCAACGAAGACTCCAACGAACAGAGCGAACAAGGCAAAGGGCAACTGAGCACTACCGAAGAGGATTCCATAGTCCAGTTTTGTAGCATGCAGTAATGCCGCTGTGAATGGTATGCCGAGTCCGCTGAACTGCGTTCCGAACTGGGATATTGTCTCCGATGCCCATAATTTGGGAAAATTTGGGTGATGCCAGAGGCTTTGACTCTCTGCTTCTACAGCAATCGTCATTTACGGATCGAGCGAGGCCGCTGACTCTTAAGGGTCGCTCACTTCACATGGTCACATTTGACAGTCACGTGTAGTTCGAGCATTCTGATAAAATATGGCTCAGAAATTAAGGCCCATGCGCGGACCTTTGAGACTTTCAGCGTCTCTAATTCTTACATCCGTAGGATGGGCAGTCAGGGTATCCGTTAGCAATGTACTCCAGAATGAGGCCATTGCTGGTGAAGTTTGGAGTGGTTAACAGATCGTACATCGTGTGGTGTCCACCATAGGTGAGTGTCAGGTTTGTTACTCTCACCCAAGAATGATAGTCGTAGTTGTAGATGCTGTCTCCAGGCCTTATCGGTCGTTATTGGGGTTTCCACCGGTCCATTTGCTGTAAGAACCCATATTTTCATGTGAGGGTTAGCATCGGATCGGAATGGAAGGCCCTGAGTAGTGAGAATGGTTAGAGTACTGTTGACATCAACGTGGAGGATCTTGTACACTGTTGCGAGAGTCTGATAGCCAGTCGGCACATTGTATACTATCACTCGGTCACCCACCCGAATTTTCTGAACCGGAACCCTCGACCCGTCCGCGAGCGTGATAAGGCTTCCTGGTGCAACGCTTCCAC
>VBAY01000118.1 GCA_005883085.1 Candidatus Bathyarchaeota archaeon | reverse complement strand
AAATTTCAACTAGCCAAATCGCCGAAAGTAATCCTGTTTCAGTATCCGAAAAACTGGACATACAATCACAATTGGAGATCGATAATTACTAATCGTTTTCGGATTCACACCTTTTGAACCCGTTTTTTGAAAACACTATTTTTGAAACAGTTCTTGAAATCGATTGTTGAAACAGGTACCGAAACTAGCTCTTGAAACGGGCGCCGAAACCTGTTATCTGAAATAGGTTATTGAAACGGGTTTTGAAAATCGGTCCGAAAAATCGGATCCTGATGATTTCTAGGGCCCCCCGGGCCTACTCGAGTCGCGCGGCCCGAACACTCCGGTGTTTGCTTACAAGTATTCGTTATGAATAACCTTAAACCGCTCCTCCCTGGCTCTGCCCGCCATGAAAGCTTCCAATCCTCCCCAGACAGGCGCGACGACGATCGTCGAACACGAAATGCAACAGGTACAACGGGCGAACGCGACGGGTCGGCCTCCCGTCGTATTCATCCACGGCCTCTGGTTGCTTCCTAGCAGCTGGGACCGCTGGGCGAAGGTCTTCGAGGACGCCGGCTATACCGCACTAACGCCCGGGTGGCCTGACGATCCTGAAACGGTCGAGGAAGCCAACGCGAAACCTGAAGTTTTCGCCAAAAAGACGATTGGCGAGGTGGCAGATCACTTCGAACAGATTGTCCGGGGATTGAATAGAAAGCCAGCGATTATTGGGCACTCGTTTGGTGGCCTCATAGCGCAGATCACGTCGTGCCATGGGCGATTGCGAACGCGACGTACAACCAGCAGAAAGGCGACAACCTCGTGACCGAGATTGAAAAGATCCCAGACCGGGGACACTCGATAACGATCGATCACGGTTGGCGGGAGGTCGCGGACAAATCACTTGCCTTCGTCCGGCGATTTCTGACCATCCCTGAGATAACCGCAACGCCATAGGCACTAACGAAAACTGCGACTAGACCACCGTACTGCTGACCGAAGCAGACCTATGAGCCAGGAAACGGAACCTGCGCCAATCTCACGGACTGCCCGACTCTTGACTAACGTGCCGCATGGATAGCGGGACTATAGCTTGTGGGGATGAGTATTCGATCCTGGATTTCTCCGACAAGGTCGCCGTGTTGAGCATTGGTGATTTTCTTGATCTCTTTCCACTCTTCGTTGGCCCTGAACTGTTCCCAGGCGTGTCGCATTGTCCTTTCATCCGGCCAGGCGAGTAGGTAGACGAACTCTGTCCTGTCTCCCAGCCTCGTCTCCCACGTGCCGAGGATGTTGAACCCGTAAGATCGCATGATCCGCCAGGCGTGATCGCGGAACCTGTTGTGAAACGCTTCCTTGTTCCGGTCGAAAATCTCGTAGATCCTAAGCTGATGAATCATATCTCTCTTATCCACCGATCAGTCATTGATAGGCGATCTCTTTTCTGTTACGATATGGAAGCCTCCTATCCATCGGCGAGGCACGACAGTTGAAGTTTAGCATCGATTTACCAGTCCAGTTCCGGGACATCGACGTAATGGGACATGTCAACCACGCAACGTATTTCCAATACATGGAGACCGCTCGTGTCGAGCTTGCAAGAAGCCTCGGGCAGGTAAAGAAAGGGTTCCGCTCCAGTTTCATCCTCGCTTCGGCTCGTTGCGAGTTCAAGAAGCCGATCACGGACGAACGGCGCATAACCGTCACGGTATGGGTGAGCCGGATAGGAGATCGCTCATGGGACCTCGACTACTCCATCCATGGACCCAGACGAATAGAATACGCGGTCGGTAGAACCACACAAGTAGCCTACGACTACAAAACTAGATCAGCGGTTCAGATCTCCAGAAAACTGAAGAGAGAATTGGCGAAGCATCTTGGAACGCCCATCAATTTCCGAAAGACGGGCTAAGGCCCGCCCATCAGATCTAGGCCCTTAATTGAAGTTTGTGAACTGTAGAGCAAAGTGCCAAGCTCCATCATTAACAACAAGAGTCCATTTCTGACTAGGCGTTACTTGTGACGGGTGCAGAGTTTGAGATCATGTTATCCCTGGTTCACATCTGCTCAGCGCCTTGACTATGAAGTGAACATGAAATGTATGACAATCCAGGCTAAGAATCCCATCAGGCCACCAAACAAAGCACCGCTCGCCGCCATTCCAGTCAGAGATAATCGACTTTTTCCCCTTAACCGTGATCCTAAACCGAGTCCAATGAGCATCCAGCCAAGCCCCGCAAGCAAAGCCAGCTCGATCGCGAGCGGGTCGTTCTCGGGCGACACGGCAGAATGAGCCGGGGAAGACAGCCAAGAGAAGAAGACAACAACACTGGATGCAATGGCTACCAGACCCGCAGTTAGTAGAATGATAGAACGGAGCCTAGACACTGCTACGAAAGACACCTAAACGACTAGGGGGAAGCGCTCCTCAACAATATGCCTTGCCCTTCTGTCATTATGAAAATGGCGATTACCTGTGGCGGCTGCAGGGTTTGCGCTCGACAAGCTTCACGTGACCCTTACGGTCTTTCGAGAAAACAAGAACACAACCACAAGAAATCTTCTCATTCCATTGAGTGATCTTGGGCTCGCTCAAAGACCCCGTCAAAGAAAAGAGCCAGTCAGGGTCGAATGTGAGCAGAGCTGTCCAGCAGAGCAAAAACCCTCGTACTCCCGCCTAGAAGACTGTCAACAAGACGAGGGTCGAACGTGATGTCGCCAGCAATCCTTTTTTCTCGGCTGTCTCAAGCTATCTCATTATTCTAAGACTGTGAGCAAGACAAAATGCGAATGCGTTCCTTTGTGATTGGTGTCGTAGCATTAGTCGTCGGTGGGTCGCTTCTGGGTTATCTTCCGTTAGACCCAATCTGGGGTTTCGTGTTGCTAGTATCGGTCGGGATATTCTGGCTTGTGGACAAAGAGAAGGAGCTGCCCCAGTCGCCCGAGTTAAGCGAGCCCTTGAACGCGAGAGACACTACAAGAGTTATTGCATTCTTCATCTTCTTGAGCGTGATTGGGCTATTCAACCTATTACCATACTTGATGGCGATTGGCTACTCTTCTGAAACAATTGCCATGTTCATTACATTCGATGCCTGTCTCTTCATAATCATGGTCGTGGGGGTTCTGTCTGAACGCCGTAGAAAGAGAATCCGTAACAAAATTCAAAAGCTCTTAAAGGACAAGTCAGCCAACAAAACCGGACTGTAAAGAGAACACCGCGTTCTTGATTAGTCGGACTCAGCCCTGCTATTCTTAGGATGATTCGAACAAGATGCCCAATTTGTGGTGTTGAGGTCGAGGCAACGCTCTACAGAGCTCATCGGGAAGCCTCACATCCAGACTATGTAGAATGGGGTAGACGCAAGGTAAGACTCACCATTTATGTCATCCTCCCCTCCTGGGGTGCACTATTCGTTGTGGATGCGTTATTCGGTCGATCTCTTACCCCGGACTTTCTTTTCGCTGGTGTCGTCGCATACGTACTCGGAACGGTAATTGTCGCTTTTCTGCTAGAACGCAGGAAGATACGAGAGCTAAGAGCTGCGTGGAAGGAAACTCACCCGCTTTTCGAGTAGGCAACAAAGACTTGAAGCCTCGAACTGGGAGTTGGCGTATCGCAAAAATCCTCGCTACGATTAATCTGGCTGTCTGGATAGGGGTAGCCATCCTATTCTGGTTGGGTCTCTCTTCTTTGAAGGATCTGTCGATTGTTTTTCCTGCCGTCGCCATCTTGGTAATTACATTAGCCTATCTGAATCTCTACCATATGCCCCAAAAAAAGAGTTCCGCACAACAGTGACGATTCCGAGATGAATCGAACCGTTCCAGCAACCTTTTTTTCTCGGACGCCATCTAATCCTCAGGAACCAAATGGCGAGTAACACGCTCGTCAAACGACTATTTTGGGTCTACAGCATCTTCATGCTATACTTGGTAGTGGCAAGTCTGCTGGGGGTTGCGGGTATTATGTATCTCCCCTGCGCTTGGACATGCCCCCTGTGTATGGGGATGACGTATCTCTCTATCTTTTCCTTGTCTTGTATTGGACGGCAATTGCCCACCGGATCACAGTGAGACGCCAGAAAAAACGAGCAACTCCGACCAAACCGTGGTGAGTGATATGCATAGACCAGACCGAATTGGTGCCTTGGTCCTCACGTTCGCTGTGATCGCACTCTACATCGGCGTCGCGAACCTTCTAAACTGGTTAAGTCTAGCTTCTCTCCCGCTTGGGACAGTTGACGCACTCCCCATCATGGTAATCGATGCGGCTATCCTGAATCTCTACGTTATCCGCCAGAGAAAGCGTGCCCAGAATTAGCGAACTCAGTAGAGACAATGACATCAGGGGACGTTTCGTCCGGCACCGACGAGCTTAGTGGGCAAATGAGACCGTTGGTGCCAAGATGGCAACTGTTTGCGGGGTTCTTAGGGTTCCTTCTGCTGTTCCCAACCGCCTACCCACCCGCGTTGGACGCCAACACCGTCTTCTTCTGGGTAGTTCTACTAACGGGGCTAGCAGCGCTATTGGCTTATGTTCTTCGAAACAAAACCGTCAAAGTCAGGATCAGACCCGGAGAAAGATGCTTACTCATCACTAGCGAGTGGGAGCCTAACCCAGGGAAACTTGTGCCCTCGAGGGTCCAGATGAAATCCGACAAGGTGATCGAGGTCGAAAGGAAGGGTAAGCGTTGGGAAGTCAAACGGATCGAGCTGCAATTCACAAGTCAACAAGACGCGACCAAAGCGATGGAAATGCTAAAGCAAACATCTTCGGGGTCGGTACTTCCCGGGGGGTAGAGTCAAGAATTCTGCAGGTTCGCTATTCTCTTGGTTATGCTTGGATGGTCACCGAACTCGGGCCAGTCATTCCCACGCGAAGCATCATGCTCCCGTAGGACCTCAAGCTTACGCAAGGCCTCCATAAAGGATTGCGGCCCAATAACAAGAGCGGCTTCTCTGTCTGCTTTCAAGACAAGGCTCCTGCCCAATCGCATACCACTGTAAACGCCGAGAGCAAGAAGGACAACGGCCCCGACGACAACACCGACAACAAGCTCGTTAGATGGATGCCTAAGGAACAGATACGAGAATACGAGAAAGCCTAGGAAGAGTAACAACGCAGGCAAGACCCTTATCACCGCTCCGATGTTGTAGCCTTTCTCTAGAGTCCTGTAGAAGATCAGCGAAGGCGCAAGAATAGGACCCCAATCTTCAGGGACAACTCGACCTTGCAGGATCGACGAGATGATCAGCTTTGCACCTCGGAGGACAGGAAAATGTGGAGTGACGACTTTAACACCCCTAGAGCCCGGATTCATCGCCTCCTGCCACGACACGGCTGTCGGAGAGAACCCGCTCAGACCTAGGGCGTCGCTGGTCCTACGTGCAGATTCAAGAATCGTCTCAGTCTCAGATGACAATTAAGCTACGTTCGCTCCCCAACAATCAATCCCAGTCAGGATCTTATGATAGAAGGGCTGTCCAACCGGACAAAAACCTCGTGCTCCCCCGCCTCGAAGACCGTTCCGCGCAAAGAAGGATGTTGAGGAAATGCCGTTCGGAGAATAGAACGTCCTGTTCTAAACCATGGAATTAACTTCGTCTGCGAACTATTCACATGTGAGCATGATTCCCCTTGGCTGATTCACGCCTCCTCCGAGTCTTGCTTGTGGCTTCCATATCCATTCTTGCCGTCCTCGGTGCTACGATAACGACACAAAACAGGGTGCCGACCGATCTGTCCGTCCAGCAGTCTCCATATTACACCCTAGACGCCGTTCCTGGATCACTTACTCTCATGCAGGGCTCGACAGCTCAGGCGGTAATCACCATAACCAGCCTGAACGGGTTTTCGGAGACTACCCGGTGCGGCTCTGCCTGGTGGGGACACCTAGACCTTAGAGCCAGTGTCTCCCCTTCCGCGATCCTTGGCCCTTTCGCCGTCGTGAATCCACCATGTCTCACCTTGAGATCAGGAGAGACCGCCGCCGCAACCCTTGTCGTCAGCACAACAGGCCTAGAAGCTCCAGGTATCAACCATGTCATCGTAAGCGTCGGGTTTCGAGTGTCGCCGAGCGGTTGGTCCGCAGGGAGTTCTACAGCGATCTTGGTCCATATCATACCAGACGAACCCCAGACCTGGTTTGGTATCAGCCGGTAGAGGGAATTACAGACTTGGTATCCCCACGATGGCTCAGGCTTGACCAATGGCATATAGACTTCCATCGCCGCTCCCTATGTAGATGGTTCCGTCAGAGCCGATGGCTGGGTCTGACAAAGAAAGGGTTTGCTGACACGGGGATGTTGAGCATGCTATTGTGGGCTGTATCACGAAATTCCATGCTTGGGTGCCATCTGGATTGACCGCATACAGGGTGGCGTTTCCGTAGCCGGAGGGTTCAGGGGCACAGCTACAGTAATGGTCGAACCAGTCTCCAAAGTACAGAATCCCATTGGATCCTATTGCTACAGAAGATTCTTGGACCACGTCGTAGGAACAACATGGATCCCCAGAGCCGCCTTCTGTCTCGGTAGGGAACCGCCACCTAGTGCTGCCGTCCTGGTTAATCGCGAAGAGCCCTTGATTGCCTGTGCCGTAAATGGTTCCGTCAGTCCCTATCGACGGGGAAACGAACGGGCGACCCTGCCACAACAGCGTTCCATTCGAACTTACAGCAACACCGTCAACATAGACAGTTCCGTCTGAACCAACGGCTGGAAAACCGAACCCACCACCGGGCCGAAGACTCCATTTGACCGATCCATCAGGGTTCAACGCGGCCACACACTGTCCGCACACCACTGTGGGCGACGGGTTGTCGTCGTCTGTTGCAACGTACAACGTCCCGTCTTGGCCGACCGCGGGCGAGTCGAATACTTCCCCGCCAGTCTGCAATACCCACCTTAGAGTACCATCCGGGTTAACGGCGAGTGTTCTGAAGCCAACGTCTGAAGTGTAAATTGTCCCATCGGAGCCAATCGTGGGAGAAGAAAGCGAATCGTACCCTTGAAAGTTTGCGAGAGTGACGTTCCAAACCACTCTCCCAGCAGGGCTTATCGCATAAAGGATGCCTTCGGGTCGACCCGAACTGTTCTGGATGGAAGAAGCTAGGTAGATTGTCCCATCGGAACCTATCGCCGGGGTAGTCCTAATAGGCGAAGATGTTTGGAGTTTCCAGATTTGCTGTCCCTGTAAGTCGAGCGCGTACAGATTGCCGTCCGTACTACCAACATAGATTATTCCGTTTCCTATAGCAGGCGCTGCCTCAACTTGGCCGCTTGTCTGGAATGCCCATTTCAGAACTGGAGCTGTAGGTCCTGGAAACGGCGACAGTCCGGTGTGCTGGGCGTTCTGGTGGGACATTGGCCAAGGACTTCGTGCTGCAAAAGTGCAGTAGTCTTGGGTGTTTCCTGTAAACGTGTTGTCGGCGACATAGTTCTGGTCCGGCGAAGATGTTGAATCGGTTCGTATTCCACACTGGTTGTTGCTGATCGCGTTATTCGTGATGGAGTTTCCAGTAG
>VBAY01000226.1 GCA_005883085.1 Candidatus Bathyarchaeota archaeon | reverse complement strand
CTCGTTCAGCCTCTCAGCGAGGCTCGTGGCGCTTATCCCTTGTATCCTCCTCTTGAGCTCGTTGAATCTTGCCGGCTCCTTGAGCCCTAGAGCGTGAATCACGGGAAGGGTCCAGACTTTTGTAAGGTCGTTCCAGGCCGAATGGAGCAGCTTACATTCGTCTGACTGCTCCTTCGTTATGTCTTGGTTAACCTGGGTTGACTTACTCAACTAACTAATACCCACTTAGTTTCCGTGGACTACCAAGTATATAACCATGACTAGCCCCTAGAGTATTCAGACATGATGCGACATAAAGACGGTGTCAGAGGCTTCACCGAGAGAGAATTCAGGTACCTTATGGAGAGAAGCCTGGCTAGAATTGCCTTTGTCTGCGAAGACTCCCAACCCCACATCGTCCCTGTAATCTACGAATTCGACGGACGCTACCTATACTTGAGCGGCTGGAACCTACAGTACAGTCCGAGATTTCAAGACCTGGACGAAGAAAAGATCACTCTCCTAGTTGATGACTTGGAATCAGCCAACCGATTAATCCCCCGTGGAATCGAGGTCACCGGACTCGTTGAGACTAAAGAGAAAGACGACAAGATATACCTGAGAATCACGCCTGTAGGAAAAACAAGCTGGGGACTCTAAACATGACAACAACACTATCCGCGCTAGAGAACCAGGTTACCGAGGCAGTGGAGCGATTGAGCGAAAGCGTTGTCAGCATAGACAGCGTGCGTGTCACTAGAGATTTCCGCTACGGTCTGGTGCCAGTTGAAGGAAAAGGCTCCGGACTCATAATCGATCGCAGCGGGTACGTCATCACCAACAACCACGTCATCGATGAATCTACCAGGGTCCAGGTTCACCTGAAGGACGGTAGAACGTTCCTCGGCGAAGTTGTAGGGTCAGACGCCTCCACCGACATCGCTGTAATCAAAGTTCAGGCTGATAACCTTCCGGCCGCAAGCTTGGGTGACTCGGAGAAACTGAAGGTTGGACAAATAGCCCTAGCTATAGGCAATACACTTGGCCTCCAGGGAGGACCAACAGTCTCCATGGGAGTCGTAAGCGCTCTGGGACGGCCCCTGCCCGGCACAGATTTCATCTTCGAAGGACTCATCCAGACAGATACAGCCATCAATCCCGGAAACAGCGGTGGACCCCTCGCGGACATAGGTGGAAACGTGATCGGAATGAACACAGCAATGATACCTTTCGCCCAGGGAGTAGGCTTCGCTATCCCCGTCAACACGATGAAATGGGTCGTGCAACAGATCCTCGAAAAGGGACGAGTCATTCGTCCATGGCTTGGCATTTCAGGTGCTAACATGAACCAGGCGATCGCGCGAAGATACGATCTGCCAGCAGACTCAGGAGTCTTGGTGGTCGAGGTGGACTCGCGAGGACCAGCTTATGAGGCGGGAATGCGAGCTGGCGACGTGATAATACAGATCGGGTCCCACGCGGTCAAACAAATGAAAGACATCCTGATGGCTCTGTCGAAGCTTGCCATCAAGGAGGAGGTTGAGGTGGGCTTCATACGGCTCAACGCAAAACGAAAGGCTTTACTGAGATTGAAGGAATCCCCTATAGCAGTGTCCGCCTCAAAGGAAGGGTAGAATAGTAGCATGGCCTTAATCGATCTAAGTCAGATAGTCAACCTCGTCTACTTCGCCTCGTTCTTTCTCATCTTCTTTTACGGGCAACGTCTACAGGTGCAGTGGCAGCTCGTTAGTGTGAAACGAAGCCTCGGAAAACTGGAAAGGAGCAAAACTGCTGCACGCCAAAAATTTGTCGACTCTATATCCCGATTCCAGATGGACAAGAAAACGGTCGAGACCAAGATTGACCGGCTCAATAACTCATTCACTATAACCCCGGTGAGCCTCGACCCCTCTGGGATAGTCGGAAAACTGGAACATGTTCTAGATACCTACGATGATCATCTAAAGATGGAAGTCAAGGCCATTGCTCCTAACGCTACAGAGTCCGACGTGAACACTCTCAGTAATCAGCTAGAGATCTCAATTGGGTTGGATGGCATGTTCCGGTTGGTCCGTCACTTCTACCTCCTCGCAAAGAAGACTGGAGGAATAATGGCCCTTGCACAGCTCCAGATGGCCCTTCCCA
>VBAY01000117.1 GCA_005883085.1 Candidatus Bathyarchaeota archaeon | reverse complement strand
GAGCTTGGCGTAGACCATCTCATTAATCTTGCACGAGGACTTCTCTGTCACCAGGTCCGTTTGAAAAACAGAGCTCGCGCTCTGTGCCCTTGTCGGAAGAGGGAGCAATAGTGCCACCACGGCAAGTATTGCCAAGAGATGTATGGCGCGGAGTCTCAATCCAGGCCCAATAGTAGCTTGAGAGTCCAAGTCAAAAACATAGAGGCCTGCTAGATTTCTGGCCTATGGAATCCGGGAGTTGGAAGAGCCATTTAGGCTGTATTGGTCTTGTTTTGTCGTGCTGGGGAGATATCGTCATCTTCCAGCCGGTATATTTCTCAGGTATCATTCCACTAAGTGTATTACGATGGGGGGCAAGTGTGGTATGGACCCTTGGTCAAACTTCGTCCTCTGAGATGGTACGACCGAATCAAGACTGGTCCGAGTCCAGAAGATGATGCGCTTTTGCAATTGACTCGAGAGATAGCTGTGCGGCTGGACTCGCGGTTCTGGTACAGGCAGATTGTCTGGGGAAGGTTCGTTCGTGGCGGCGTGGGCTGGATGATCACGATGCCGGTGATCTCGCGAGAGTTCTGGCTTGGGCCTCTAGGCATTCCATTGGCCGAGCTCATGCTTCCAGAATATCTGAAGGGAAAGTTGTCGCCGGATGAATGGAGGATTCTCATTGAGATGCACTTGTTGAGGCTTAAGGTCTTCAATTCTGGGAGGATGTCGAGGTTGCTCGGACTGATGGCTCTAGTGATCCTTGGCGCGTTTGCGGCTCTCCTCATCGTCTTCTACATTTTTGTCGGAAGACCATGGGGCCCGATTCTCGTTTTCCCAGCCTGGAGCGTCCCGATCTTGCTATCTCTGCTCTGGGTCAGGAGATCGTTGAGAACGTGGGAGTTCGAACTGGACGGAAACGCGGCTAGTCAGTTCGGAACCGAGCAAGTAACACTTGTTCTCGAGAAGATGCAAGGTCTCGATCCGAGGGCAACACTGTCAAGCTTCGCCGATCGGTTTTGGGCGTTCTGGAGTCCAAGCATTAGCAAACGGATGGAGGAGTTGAGGGACCAGCGGTTTGTAGGTCCTCCAAGACCGTCTCGAATGCCGAAGATAGGCCTCCGCGGGCGGGCAATTATCATTGTCATTGGCATTGCCATTTTCTGGGGCTCGGGGGTAATCGCGGGTAATCTCTATGCTCGAGGCCAGGAAACGGTAGCTTGCGTGACCAACACCTGCGCAGCCCTCGTCGTCATCGCTGCTGTTGGATATTGGTCCGCCATTCTGGGAGCGCTAAGCATGGTCCCCGTGGTGGTGCGTCGAGTGCGTCAAGCGAGGAGGAAGAAAAAGTACGAATCTTGAGAAGAAGCGCAAAGAATGACACTCGACCTGTAGCATGGGCTACACGCGCGAGATTCGGAAACGAACGGCGATTCGCCTATAGTAGGTCATGTGTCGGCTAGTCCCGCCATGTTGATCCACAAAGGTTGCAATTGTGGAAACCGTCAACCGTAAAGCATCGGGTCATCTGACTGCACACCGGGCAACGGTGAATGGGGTCGTATGCAAGATCGTCGACTTGCCCCGCTGATCCCAGTTCCTTCGAGTCCTTCTCCTCTAAGGATTGCATTTTTGCGGCGCCTCCTACCTCATCTGGTTCTTCACGCTATACAGGTATACCTGGTTCCGTTTGCGCTCGATCTCTGCAATTACTCCAGCGTCCACGGTGCTTCTAGTCCAAAGGGCTGTGGGTTGGACCCTTGGAGAATTTACCATGATGTTGCAACTTCTCTCCATCGCTCCCCTCGTGGGGGATCTTAACGCGTGGAAGAGACTGTGAATGCTGTGCGTGATTCTCGTCCAATCTTCTCGAACTGCCATTTTTCTTTCACCTAACGATTAGCACGTTGTTCTGCCGGATTATCTTTGAGCCGTCCTGCGCCGGTACTTGTTTCACCGTCGTCCGACTGGTATTAGTTGCTGGCGCACGCCGGCACACCGGTTATATGGAAGAAATGGCCCTCGAGTCTTGTTTAGAAATTGTTTGAGTTGTTCTTTCGATTTCAGCCGACGGCAGGGCACGGAGATCACTACAACCTGTTGACTACGAAATTTCCGGATGCAAGATTCTCTTTGTGGTGTAATGGAAACACTGACGTTCTTGAGATCGAAGCCGCTGGGTTTGGGTCGCTCGAGGAACTGCAGAACGAGATAACCACGAGTACAAAGGCGCATCTGGATGGGAAGATTATCTCAAAGACATACCTTCAGGATAAATTTCAGCTAGTGGCTCGAACATGTTGTTGTGGCTCAGACCACAAGGGGACCCCTATTAGTCCGATAATTCAGCGACACAATTTCATGCGCATACCTCCCCTAGTATTGGCGGGAGGATGGGAATACCATCGTCTGGTTGGTTCTGATGACAACGATCTAAAGGGATTGCTTAGAGGTTTGGACAGGATTGGCGCGACAGAGGTCTTGCACAAGAAGTCCGTCTCGGAAGGAATGACAGACGACGCGTTTCTGTTGTCGCTGAGCAGCTTGTTCGGGCAGCTAACTGGGAAACAGATGAAAGCGATGCTCTCTGCGATAGAGGGTGGATATTACGAGATTCCTAAGCGAACAACCGCGGACGATCTAGCCCGGAAGCAAGGGCAGCCTAGGAGTACCTTGGAGGAGCATATTCGGAAGGCTGAGAGCAAGATTGTGTTGGCTATGGCGCCTTACATGATGATGTATGCAAGGGTCCCCGAGAATCCTCTCTTGAACAAGACGAAAGCCGCTGGGGCGACTGTTGGCGGGAGGATGTTGAAGCAGGTTGCTATGCAGATGGCTGCGAAGAGCCGGAATGCCTAGCGGGCGGATACAGCCGAGTCTGTTCTCCCTGAATTCTCTGGCTTTTTCGTAGTTGGGATGCTTGCGGATAGCTGTTTGGGTTGTATCGTCTGTTGACCTCTATTTGGAGCACCAGCATCAGCTCCTTGACTTTCCAGGGCACAGCCTCCTTTCCCTCCCAGGCCTCATAGATCTCGAGCACTTCTCTTGCGAACCCCGGCGCTAGCCCGATGTATTCCAGACCCAAACTATCTTACTGCAATACTTCGTAGGCTGGGACTTAGACGGGTCAGCTAGCTGAAACTATTCTAGGCTATCCGTATGGATTAACGCGAACTAATCATAAGACCTGCAAGATATCTTGGCATCGCTCGGCCACGCGAGTTAAGTGTGGACAATTGAAACTCCCACAAAGTTAATACATTAAGGAAGTGAATTAGACACCATTCTAGTATGCAAGCGAAGCCTCGCAGACTGGCAACGAGGACAACTGCGATCATTGTCATAGTTATTGTCGCGCTGGTGGTTGCCTCCGGTGGAGGCGTCTATTACTATGTCAATTACGTCGCACGGCCACCTTGCGCTTCGGCACCGAGTGGCAACATAAAGGTCGGCTTCACTATCTCGCTTACTGGGACTTACAACGTCGAGGGCGGAAAGTCGCTCGCGGGCATCCAGGCCGCGGCCAGTTGGATCAACGACAACGGAGGAGTAACGGTCAACGGAAAAGCGCGTAACATAACCTTAGACTACTACGACGATCAAAGTTCATCGACTCTTGTTCCGCAGCTCTACACGAAGATCATCACACAGGATTGTGCACAGTTCCTCCTCGCCCCGTACAGCAGTGGCTTGACAGGAGCTGCAGCACCTCTTGCCGAACAGTACAATCGAGTCATGCTGTCGCACGGCGGTTCGTCCGACACGATCTGGACCCATGGATACCAGAATGTCTTCGGCGTTCTTAGCCCTGCCTCAACCTACTTCAAAAATGCGATCGACTGGCTCGTAGCCAACAACCATTCAGGCGACAAACTTGCAATCCTGCACGCGGATGACACGTTCTCCACGGCGGCCAGCGCGGCGGCAGCCAACTACGCAGCGGGCTTACATCTAGACGTGGTCTACAACGACAAGTACTCGGCAACCACGCAAGACTTGTCGACTCAGCTGATCGCGGCCAAAGCGGCCGGCGCAGAGGACCTACTCGGTGGAGGCCACTTCGACGACGGACTTAAGATCGTGCACCAACTCTCGTCTGTCGGTTGGACACCCAAGTTCATCTCCTTGCTGGTAGCCGTGACAGAACCGGAATTCCAACAACAGCTCGGTGGCGCGGCAAATCTCGTGACGGGCCCATCTCAGTGGGAAACAATTGTGACATACAGCCCGGCCACAGCCCAAGCGGCAAACATCCCATGGTATGGTCCAAATGAGACCCAATTCGTCAACTATTACTCGAAGCAGTCCAACGCTGGATCCCCAACCTACCACTCTGGAGAAGCCGGCGCGGCTGTCGTAGTGTTGGCAGACGCGATCCAGACCGCAAAAAGCACGGATACGACAAACGTCAGGCAGGCCATCTCAAACATGCACATTATGACTTTCTTTGGACAGTTCAAGGTTGACGCCACAGGGAAGCAGTCTGGGCATAGCATGGTGCTCGTCCAGTGGCAGAGTGGGGGGTTAGCGGTGGTCGCGCCTGATGCTGTAGCATCCGGCACAGTCAAGTACCCGTACACTGGTAGCTAATCGCCGCTATGGTCGCTGCCGAGCTTATTGTTACAGACCTAGCGTTCGGCCTAATGCTCGGCTGTGTCTTCTCAGTCGTAGCTCATGGGCTGAACATGATCTGGGGAGTCGTCAAGGTTGTCAACATAGCCCATGGGGAATTCATCATGCTCGGGGCGTACGGAGCCTACTTCCTCAACCTGTTCGCTGGGCTTACCCCGCTCGAGACCGCTCCGGTCGATGCGGCCATCGGGCTGCTTGTAGGCTACGCCTTCTACTACGCATTCCTCCACCGGGAGCTGCGTAACAAGGAGACGATCACCCTCCAGAGCGAGATGGTGACCCTGGCCGCAACATTCGGCCTTAGCCTTTTCGTCAGCAACCTAGCGATTATCCTCTTCACCGGGAACCCTGTAGGTGTCAACTACAACCCCGGCACGTTACAGTTCGGATATGTCCGCGTTCCCCTCGCAGCACTCTACGTTGCCATTCTTTCAGTCCTGATAATAATGGGGACGTGGTTGTTCCTGGAGAGAACATTCATCGGCTCTGCCATACGCGCATACGCCCAGGACGTGACGGCGACTGAGCTGGTCGGAGCCAATCCGGCCAAGGTCGCATCACTCGCCACAGCGCTGGGGTTCGCCGTTACCATGGCCGGCGGAGCGCTACTCACAGTCTGGATCCCGGTCGGCATCAACCCTCTGATGGGTGCGCTTTACGCTCCCATCAGCTTCGTTATCGTCGTCCTTGGAGGACCTGGAAAGATGTGGGGGAGCCTGGTTGGCGGGCTAACATTGGGCGTCGTCATTGACCTTCTCCAAGCCTTCACCACTGCACAGATTGCTTACGCTGCCGCTTTCCTGATCCTCATCCCTGTCCTTGTATTCCGCCCTGAAGGTCTTCTGAAATGAAGATCGAAAAGCCAGGCCTTACACTCTACGGACTTTGCATCGTAATGGCTCTCCTAGCCTCAGCCGCCTTGCTGCTCGGAGTAGCAGTCTCCTCGATACTTCTCCTACTACTAATTTACGCAGCCCTCGCTTACTCGATCAACTTCATCACCGGCATGATGGGTTACGTTGACTTTGGCCATGTCCTCTTCATGGCCATCGGCTCCTACGCACTGGCAACCCTGGTCAGCTATTACGGGGCGAATCCGTTGCTGGGCGTCGGTCTGGGCGCATTGCTCGGCCTGGTCTTCGCTCTCGGCATAGGCCTCGTCATCCTGAGATTCCGCGGCGTCTACTTCGCCATCGCAACAGTTGTCCTCGTGCTGGCCGCCTACAACATAGTCCTACAGTTTCCCCAGCTTGGCGCGGGGGGCGAAATAATCTTCAATCTAACCTTTCAGCCGCTCGCTACCTACTTCACGATCTGGACCATAGTATTGATCGAGATAGTCTTGACCTATTACGTCAACAGGAGCAGGATCGGCTTCGGGATCAGGGCGATAAAGAACGAGGAAGACGCTGCAAGCTCTGTCGGGGTCAGCCCTCGGACACTGAAACTAACTGGGTACATGCTCGGGGGGCTTTTCGGAGGCGCTGCTGGAGCAGTCTACGCGTGGTCCATTTCGGGCGTCACCGCGGGACCAGCATTCGACTTCACGTTCTCGCTCTTGATGCTCGCCATGATAATCATCGGCGGAGTGGGAACATCGATCGGACCACTATTAGGGGCGGTGGTAGTCTACATTCCGTCGTACTTTCTCCTCACCACTGTCGCACAAGCGCAGCCACTCATGATCGGACTGCTCGTCATAATCATGGCTCTCTTCCTGCCGGACGGAATCGTCGGTCTGCTCAGAAGATCGAACCAACGCCTAAGGCTGGTACTGGAATAAGGATGCCCTTCCTCGAAGCGCACAATGTCTCAAAGAATTTTGGAGGAGTGCAAGCTTTGAAAGACGTCTCACTCGACCTCCCCGAGTCTGCTGTTCTAGGCCTAATAGGTCCAAATGGTTCTGGAAAGTCAACACTGCTCAACGTAATTGCGGGAGTGGAGAAGCCAACATCAGGAATCGTGAAACTAGACGGCAAGAGGATCGACAATCTCCGGACGAACAGGATCATCAGATATGGCCTGGCCAAGACTCACCAGATACCCAAGCCATTCTCCAACATGACGGCGAGAGAGAATCTTGCGGTCGCAGTCCTCTACGGTAGGCGAAACATCCATTCCCCAAGGTTCGCTCTGGAGGAAGCTGATAGGATCCTCTCGATGGTCAGAATGGGATCGAGGAAAGACGCACTGGCGGATAGCCTTACGGTCCAGGAGAAGAAGAGGCTTGAGCTTGCGAGGGCAATCGCTACCGGAGCCAGCATATTGCTACTCGACGAGGTATTCGCGGGGCTGTCCCCGGAAGAATTGAAGGATTCGATCCAGCTCTTCAAGAAGTTGCACGAAGAGTTGCACTGCTCTGCGCTCGTGGTAGAGCATGTTATGAGAGCTGTACTCAGTCTCTCGCAGAAGGTGATGGTGCTCGAGGAGGGACGCGTCATCGCGACAGGCAGTCCAGACGAGATCGTGCATGATGAGAAGGTAATACAGGCGTACTTGGGGAGCAAGAACCCTGCTACTTGAACTCAAGAAGGTTAGCGCGGGCTACGGGGGGACCCAGGTCGTCTGGGACGTCTCTATGCAGTGCAAAGATGGTACCATCAGTGTAATCGTGGGCCCAAACGGCGCAGGAAAGACCACTACACTGAAAACGGTCAACGGTCTTCTGAAGCCCTGGAGCGGCGGGATCTACTTCGGAGGAAGTGATGTCACAGATCTTCCAGCGTTCAGAAGAGTCGAAGGGGGCCTCGCATCTTGCCCGGAAGGGAGACGGCTCTTTCCCCAGCTTTCCACAGAAGCCAACCTTTTGCTGGGCGCGTATTCTCGTCGCGCGAGACATGCAGCCGAGACGACTCTAGATTTTGTGTACGGACTTTTTCCCAGGCTCAAGGAGAGGGCCAAGCTCAACGTTGGCAAGCTGAGCGGGGGAGAACAACAGATGGTAAGCATCGGACGAGCACTGATGACCAGACCCAAGATGATTATTCTCGACGAGCCATCCCTAGGGCTCGCCCCGAAGCTTACAGCAGAGATATTCGAGAAGCTGGTGGAGCTTAGGAAAGAAGGTCTCTCGATGCTCATCGTAGAGCAGAACGCAGTCCAGGCACTCGGAGTAGCCGACTATGCGTACGTTCTTCAGGAAGGCAAGGTGATAAACGAAGGCCCTCCCGTAGAACTGATGGATTCGGAAGAGCTGAGGAAAGCGTACTTTTCGATCGAGTGATACACCATAGGCTCAGGATACAACGCGTTCACACTCTTCCTCTACAATTCTTCCCTAGGCGTCTTCCTCTCCTATGGCGTTTTCTTCACTCGGGTATCTAGAGAATACAGCCTTCCTGCGTCAGCGACGTCCATTGTCTTCGGCGTCTTCGCCGTGCTCTTCTCCTTCTCCTCCCTCTTCCTCGGCCTTTTCATGAACAAAAACGGGCCAGGTAAGACCATCCTGCTAGGCGGAAGCTTGATGAGTGCTGGACTGGTATTCTCGTCAATCGCGAACTCCTTCCCGTTGCTGATCCTCACCTACGGTGTCGTAGGTGGACTTGGCTCTGGTTCCATGTGGATGCCGACCTCCTACAAGGTTTTCGACAGCTTCGACCAAGCCAAAGTAAAGAGGGTGACTGGACTTGTCAGCGCAGGGACAGCGATCGGTCTCCTCTTCTTCCCACCTCTAGAAAACTATCTGATCGTGACATGGAATATCCAAATCGCATTCCTCATCGTCGGCTTGATCATCTTTGTATTCACTATCCTAGCTTACCAAACATCTCGGAAGAGTACGGTAGCCTCCACGTTCGCGCTTGGAGAAGCGTTTCATCGCCTTAAAACGAGGCGGTTCGGTTTCCTTTACTTGTACTATTCCGCAGGCAACGCGTTCTCTAGGACCCTTGTCACAATATTCCTAGTGCCCCTTCTCGAGAGCAGAGGGCT
>VBAY01000234.1 GCA_005883085.1 Candidatus Bathyarchaeota archaeon | reverse complement strand
TGTCATTCCCTGCCCCTGCAGAGCAAAATGTCGCGACCTATTCGACACCGGCCAACTATTCTGCCAGTGCCCTGCAAACGGTAATTGGATATGCGCTTTCTGGCTATTACGCGTCGGCACACATAACGACCGGAAACACGGCCACTGTGACATTGACGCTCGTTGAAACGAACCTGGTAATATTCACAAGCACTTTTCCCGCAGGAACATTCGACATTCCAAGCACTCCTATCACGGCAGCCAACGGAGGAACAGTATTCCTGACAATAACGTCCCGAAACCAGGTCTTCACTCAGATGAACGTAGTGGCGAAAATATTCCACACAATCACAACCCTTCCATACTTCTGGGCAGGAGCAGGGATCTTGGGCTTGACCGGCCTCCTAACGCTAGCAATCTTCTACCAGCACACCGTTGCAGGAAAACTCGCGAGAAAAATTCTTCCTGTGGAAAAAGCGGGACTCGGCTGGCCCTAGGCCGCCGTTGCGGCGTCCGCGAAACCAAATTAAATAATACACTGGATTCCGGCAGGTCTGACGCGAAGATCCTTGACCGGCAATGCTCTGATCTCGGTCTACGACAAGTCCAGGCTCGAACACATAGTCGGAGCATTTGCAAGACACAAGATCAAGGTGATTAGCTCAGGCGGGACGGCCCAAGCGATCCGAAAGCTAAGACACGAAGTCGTAGACGTTTCCACGTACACTGGGTTTCCGGAGATGCCGGGAGGACTGGTGAAAACTCTCCATCCTAAGATCCATGCCGGAATTCTAGGCGACTGGAAAGACCCGGTACAGGTGAAGTATTTGCAGGAAAATGCGATCGAGCCAGTTGATTTTGTCGTGGTGAACTTGTATCCGTTTCGAGAGGTTGTCAAGAGCGACCCGGTGAACGTCCGGAGAGCGGTGGACAATATCGATATTGGAGGTGTCACTTTGATCCGTGCTGCAGCGAAGGGCGCGTTTCTGAACAATCGAGTCGTGCCCTTGACCAGACCTGCCCAGTATGATGTCTTGATTCGAGAGCTGGACAAGCACAAGGAGGTCAAAGATGAGCTGAGGCATAAGCTTGCTCGGGAGGCTTTCGCTCTGACGGCAGAGTATGATGGGGCAATTGAGAGGTACCTGAGCAAGGTGAAGGGATGAGCGGGCAGGAGATCCGGCGGATCTACCGGACAGCCCGGGACGAGGATCTGCCATTATCGCTGAAGCTCATGATCGGGGACAGGGTGTTCGAGTACTCGAAGGTCCAGTGGAGAGTGGAAGGCCGGATGCGGGGACTCCGGTATGGAACGAACCCGCACCAGAGAGGAGCATTGTATAGACCGAAGCAATCCAAGGGCGGGATCGGAAATGTCGATTGGGTAAAGTGGGGAAAGGATGGACCCTCGGCTACGAATATCGAAGATGGAAGTCATGGGTTACGGATCGTGAGCTACTTCAGGGAACCGGCCGTGGTGGTGATGAAACATCTCAATCCATCGGGGGTTTCAGTTTCTAGCGGACAGGAAAGTCTGAGTCAGGTTTACGCGCGCGCTAGGGAGGCAGATAGCCGGGCTGCATTTGGAAGCGTCGTAGTATTCAACAGTCCTGTGGACCGGAAGACCGCAGAAGAAATCATGAAGACCTTCGTCGAAGTAGTCTATGCGCCGGGGTATGGTTCTGAAGCACTAGGGGTCTTCGACTCCAAGAAGGACATACGGGTTGGAGAGGTCCCCCCTCAACGAAGCGAAGACACGATCGCGCCTCCAGATATAGTCGTGCTGGAGGACGGATCAATGATCATCGAGGACCAATACCAAACTAGCATACTGTCTCTAGATTGGATGAAACAGCTCCCTATGCCAACCAAGAAAAAGCCGTCAGACCAAGAGTACTTGGATCTGTTACACGCGTGGTGGGTGGCCTGCGAAGTGCGGTCCAACGCGGTGGTCTTCTGGAAAAACGGGACATCCCTAGCGATCGGGACCGGCCAGCAGGACAGGATCGGGGCAATCGAGAACTCTATCGACAAGGCACACAAGCTGGGCCACAGCTTGGACGGAAGCGTGATGGCTTCCGACGGATTTCTTCCAAAGCTAGACAATGTAGAGGCGCTAGCGAAGGAGAATGTTTCAGCGATCGTCCAGCCCGGTGGGTCAGTTGAAGACCAGGCCATCATCAAGGCCTGTGACGAACGGGGAATCAAAATGGTGCTTACGGGAGAGAGGTCGTTCAGGCACTTCTAAGAAGGAAGGGGCACGGGAAAATCGACCACCCCGGGGGGGTCGAGAAAAGAATTCTTGATTTCGATCTTTACGATTCCAGGTTTGCTAGTAATCTTTGTGGAATAGAGAAAATATTTATATCGGATATCCGATATCGCTATACCGATATCGAAGGTTCAGAAAAAGAGGCGAAATGTATGAGTCAACATGAA
>VBAY01000227.1 GCA_005883085.1 Candidatus Bathyarchaeota archaeon | reverse complement strand
ATTCCTTGGTCGAGAAGTTCTTCCGCCTTTTTGAGGAGCTCGCCGGCCACTACGACTGAAGTGGTCGTTCCGTCTCCAACTTCATCGTCTTGCGTCTTTGCAACTTCCACCATCATCTTGGCGGCGGGATGTTGTACTTCCATCTCATCGAGTATAGTCGCCCCATCGTTGGTGATGGTCACGTCTCCGAATCCGTCCACGAGCATTTTGTCCATGCCTTTAGGTCCCAATGAGGATCGGACAGATTCGGCGATTATTTTCGCGGCCATTATATTCGCTTTAAGTGCATCCTGGCCGCGGCTTCTCGAAGTTCCTTCTTTCAGAATAATTATTTGCTGGCCTGCTAATTCTGATGACAATTTTTCTTTATCCCCAAGTCTCGACGGGCGAGAGATTTCGCGTGCAATATAAAATTTATCAAGCGCTAGGGGTCCGAAACCGGAAGCAAACATGGCCTAGATGGGCTATGCGGCTCTAATTCCCTGTTATCGGCTCATTTCTGACGATTTCCCCATGGTTGATGGAGTGATCATGGCTCGCAGATCCAACCAGTTTGTGGCCGCGAATTGTTCTATTTTTCGGTAATGTATCTTCAATCCAGGGTTGAATTTTCGTTTCTGACGAATAGTCTTCAGATTCGTTTTGGGCCAACTCTTTTTAGCTTCACAGCCCATGACGCTGAATTCCGGAGCCAAAACTCGGATTGCGGGAACTAATCAGAATCAATCAACCATATCTCGGAAAAGAAGAAATTGACGCCGCAGTCGAAGTATTGCGCAGCGGAATCCTGACCGACAAGAGCGGAATGGGACCCAGAGTACTAGAATTCGAAAGGGGCTTCGCAAAATTTGTCGGAGCAAAGCACGCCGTGGCCGTAGTGAATGGTACTGCTGCATTGCACGCCGCACTACTCTCTGCGGATGTCGGTCCCGGTGACGAAGTCATCCTTCCATCTTTCACATTCGTTGGAGCAGCCAATGCGGTCGTCTTGACCGGTGCCACCCCCGTGTTTGCGGACATTGACAAAGACACGTACTGCCTTAGAATAGAGAGCGTCGAGGAATGCATATCAAGAAAGACGAAAGCGATCATCCCCACAGATCTCTACGGGCTTCCTTCTGACATTGAATCCGTTGCGAGCATGGCCAGGGGCAAAGACATCGTGGTAATAGAAGATGCAGCCCAGGCGCACGGCGCTCAGCTTGACGGCAAGAGAATCGGTTCCATTGCCGACATGACATGTTTCAGTTTCTACGCTGGCAAGAATATTACAACCGGCGAAGGAGGCATGGTTACTACAAACGATGATGGGTATGCTCAGGCCCTGAGAATGGTTCGTTCCCATGGAGAACAACGTCCATACTGGACCGTCCGGCCAGGTCACAATTATCACATGACCGAGATTGCTGCAGCGATCGGTTACGCGCAACTGAAGAAGCTACCATCTTTCCTTGAGAAGAGGAGGAAGAATGCTGAGTTGATCACTGAGAAGTTGAACATGACTGGAAAACTGTTCTTGCCTAAGGAGCCCAATGGCAGAAGACACAGCTGGTATTTGTATACTGTTCGCTTGAGAGGTGTGAACGCCGCAAAGCGGAACAAGATTGTGGATAAGCTCTGGAACAAGAACATCGAGGCAGGGGTCTACTATTCCTCCCCCGTACATTCTACACCGCTTTATCGGGACTCGAACATCGCTCGAAGGGGGCGACTGCCTGAGACTGAGAAGGCGTCGAGGCAGGTTTTTTCCCTGCCTGTTCATCCACGATTGGGGGGGACTGAGTTAGAGTACGTGGCTGAGACGCTTCGGAAGACGATTGCCTAGATACTAGCTAGGTTCTAGATTATCCCTTTGGAGTGCAGAACGTCCTTGATTCCTGGCTTGGTCTGTTCCTTCAATTCGTAGCCTACTCTCACTGTAGGCTTCGGGAACTTGATTATCCGCCTGATATCCGCGGGTGTCGCCCCCATAGGCCATATCGCCGTGGGTGACGGTCGGGCCATCTTCTATAATCAGGACTCGCTTTCCCCTAACTAGCTCAGGCTTGTCTACCGTGACTTCCGACGCCGCCTTGATGACAATAGCCGTTGGGTTCAATCCCTTCAGATTTGACTCCACTAGCTGTATTTTTTCCGGTTCCGCAACGTTGACCTTGTTGATGATTCCGACATCGGCAAGCCTGACGTTAACTTCACTTGGATAGTGTGTCAGCTCGTCCCCAGCGCGTAGCGGATCTAGGACTGCGAAGTGGACGTTTGGCTGGACGAAGGGTATGTCGTTATTTCCTCCATCCCAGAGTATTATGTCAGCTTCCTTCTCTGCAGATCGCAGAATCTGTTCGTAGTCTATGCCCGCGTAGACCACAAATCCGTGTTCAATGTGCGGCTCGTACTCTTCCCTCTCTTCGATAGAGCAATCCGCCTTGTCCAGGTCTTCGAACGAAGCGAATCTCTGAACTCCCTCCTTAGTGAGGTCGCCGTAGGGCATCGGGTGTCGAATTACAACGACTTTCTTGCCAGCATCTCGAAGAGTTAAAGAAATCTTTCTCGAGACGGTACTCTTCCCAGCTCCGGTCCGCACCGCTCCAACCGAGACCACTGGCAATCTTGAGCGAAGCATTGTGTTCCTCGGGCCGAGCAACTGGAAATCCGCTCCTGCAGCCAGCGCAGAGGACCCAATGTGCATCACATCTCCGTAGGACAGGTCGCTATAGGACAGTATCGCCAGGTCCGCTTTCATTTCTTTGATCAGACGAGGAAGCTCTTTCTCCGCGAATATGGGAATTCCTTTCGGGTATCTCGGCCCCGCAAGCTCGGGCGGATAGGTTCTTCCCTCTATTCCCGGGATCTGGGCCGCTGTAAATGCAACTACTTCGTGATCGGGCGAGTTCCGAAAGACCATGTTGAAGTTATGGAAATCCCTGCCTGCAGCTCCAACTATGATCACTCGTTTCATCTGAACTCGCTTGTCGGCGGTCCGACCTGAGCGAGCTATATAACTTGGTTCACCACGGAGCTGAGAGTCTTGTCACAAGGACTCGCATCAGAGGTTTCCCGACCCAAAGTCTCTTTTTCGATCGAAGGATTAGGTGAGGCACAAGGAGAATTTTTCAGGTTTGCCGCCC
>VBAY01000225.1 GCA_005883085.1 Candidatus Bathyarchaeota archaeon | reverse complement strand
CCCAGATGTGGACCATGTCATATTCTATGAAGCAGTTCCGTCCGAGATCCGCCTTATACAGCGCAGAGGGCGTACTGGCAGGACGAGGCAAGGAAAAATGACAGTACTCATGTCAGAGGGAACGATCGACGAGGCGTACTACTGGACGAGCAAGAAGAGAGAGCAGCAGATGCATCGCTTTCTGCAGACGGTAAAGAGGAAAGGGGCGAAACCTCCGTCGAAGACCAGACGGACCTTAGACGACTGGTCCAGCTTCCAAAATAACTAGACCACGTTCCAGGCCTATCTTCCTCGTTCCACTCTTCGGCTTTCACTAGAAGATGCGCGAAGTCCAATCTGGGATGTAGGTGAAGCCCGCTGAACGAAGGACTAGTGAACGAATTCCTGGTAATTGATGCCATCAAACGTGAAGTTCATGGATGCACGAGCGACCAATTATATCCAACAGTTGTGCGCTTCGGAGGGACACTCGGTGCGCGGCTTGTAGGTAGCATCCTCGCTGCCTACCTCATCGGGTCTGATGCTGGTGTTCCGACTTTGGTGAAAGCTACTAAATACCGGCCTAGGTTCTTCTAGGGAGCCACTAGAAGTTGATAGAGAAAAGAAGTCCGAGTTGGCTGCGCGTTCTAGAGATACTCGCTGGAGTATTGGTTCTCGCGGTCGCATTTTTCGTTTTGGCTGACTCAGCATTCGCCCTCACTGTCCTCGCGTATACTCTCGGAATAGGACTCATCATTCTAGGGCTATCTCGAATTTTTGCGGGCGTTTACGGAAGATATTTTGCTACGTGGTTTCGGGAGATAAACGCTGGAGGAGGAATAATCGCCTTTGTACTCGGAATCGTTGCAATAATCACACCCCACAATTCGTAATCGGTTTCCTGACCATTCTCGTCGCTCTCGCACTTCTTGTCGTCGGGATCGTAGAAATCGTTGCAGTTGGAGTTCGAGATATTGCTCATGGAATAACCGGGCATCGTCCGGTCAAGATCGACCCCGGCGTCGTAACCAAAATCTAACTTATTTCGAAAAAGTAGAGACCAAGCTAGGCCCGGATTCCAAGACTCGAATAGGTGATCCGCAATTAGACGTGCGGAATCCGGATCTTGGGTATTCTTGCTCCAGACAGAGTCAGGGCCAGTCCCAAAAGGATGAGGAAAAGACCCGAGATCATGTACGTATTGGTGGAGATTGTCGCGCCGTTGTAGGCGACTTTCTCGTTGCTAATGTACAAGCTCTCAGCCACGATTCCAAGCAGGACAAATACTGCCCCAATGAGGACCATAAATCTCCTCATTCTACGACCACAGTTGAGAATAGAGTGAAACGCCTCTTAAGCCCTGTTTAACCAGAGATTAGCCTCCGAGGATATACCTTGGGCCTTCGCCATACTCCCACTATTCAGAAGTTCTCCATTTCCGGATGAAATCGAAAAGCATTCGAAGTGATAGGATTGTCTTGGAGACCAAGTTCTCCTGCGGACTGCGGTCCCAATTTGCTTATTAATCGAATCGTCAATATTCACTTTGAAAGCGACAAGGCATTTGGCCCTTCTCGTTCTCCCTGGGCTTTGCTTGCCCAGGTTATCGATTTGTGGATTCTCCGACAAAACCATTTGCAGATCTGCCAGATCCTCTGCATTGAGATGAATACACCGCGGATTGATGCGCAAGACTTAGATTCGGAAGCCACCATCGCAACCCACGCGTAACTCAAGCTTTTCTAGCAGATGGCACTCCCGATGTTGAATGACAAACAGGATGCCTACGGTCACCAACTGTACCACTGTTTCAGGGGTCAGAATGTCGTGGAGGTTGTTGAGAGAGACGACGGCTTCATCGATTCAAGCACTTCACTCCCCAAATACTACCTCGCCGAATACAAGAACTGGCAGCCACACGAAAAAGACGCAATGCGATACGCAAAAGGGAGAATACTCGACATTGGATGCGGGGGCGGAAGAATCTCGCTCTATTTCCAAAGGAAAGGCTTGGACATCCTTGGAATAGACGTTTCGCCTCTAGCGATCAAGGTTTGCAAGCTCAGAGGACTGCGTAAGGCCCGAGTAATGTCAATCACAGAGGTAAGTCCCAGACTGGGAAGGTTTGACACAATTCTAATGATAGGCAACAACTTCGGACTCTTCGCCAACCCAAACCGGGCAAGACGATTGCTTAGACAGTTCTACCACTCCACGACGCCAAATGCTTTGATTATCGCAGAAAGCAACGACCCATATCGAACCAGTGAACCGTTTCATCTAGCCTATCACAGGCGCAACCGCAGAGAGGGAAAAATGCCCGGGGAATTGACCATCCGAGTGCGATACAAGAAGTATACAACTCCGTGGTTCGACTATCTGATCGTCTCAAAGAAGGAGATGAAGCGAATACTCGAAGGCACTGGATGGAGAATCAAGCGTTTCGTTGACTCTAAGGGCTCTGTGTATATCGGGATCATAGAAAAAATATCGAAGTTGTGAGACCCGGAAAGCAGGCGAGAAGTTGTTGACGGCTACTCAGACCTGGGAAGCTACCCTAGCCAGGGAACGCCGATCTCTGTTCCCACTTGTCTCATCGCTTCAACAACCTTGCCACTCAGTGGAATACCTTCCTTCTGGAACTTTTCCATCCTTGCGTAACTCTTCTCGCCGTGAACGTAGATTCGTGATTGGCCTTCCGCCTTCGGGGACTCCTTCAACTCTCGGGCTAACCTGTCCATGTCCCTCTTGAACTCGCCCAGTGGCCGAAACGCCGCTGGATCCAACGCCATGAAGAAATGGCCGACGTTCGGCTTTTCCTTGATAACATCGACGCCGAGACCCGTGGCTGCGCCACTCAAGACTCCGCTTAGAACGTCCTTTCCACGTGGAACCACAGATGTTGCCATATCCAGCACGAACGCTTTTTCCTTCTCAGCGGGTGCGGTCAGACTAATGGGGTTTGTACCGAGAATCGCATTCCTTCCGAAAGTGGGAACCACGAGCGGTGCCGCATTGGTCATGCTCATTCCAATCAAATCGTGTTGCAAGGCCATTAGACTGTAGTAACCCGCAATTCCATAGTGGTGAGAATTCCGGACAGAAACAATTCCTACCGCGGTCTCCTTGGCTTTTTTGATGGCCAATTCCATTCCCTTGTGCCCGACCACCTGGCCTAAGCTCTGCCCACCGTCAATCATCGCCGTAGCTTTGGTCTCCTTCACGATCTTGCTTTGGTCTGCGGGCTTTGTCCAGCCATTCTTCAGATCCGCGTAATACCGAGGAAGACGGGCGACCCCATGCGACTCGATCCCCCGGAGATCAGCTAGCACTAGAACATCAGTTGTTATCTTGGCATCCCGTACTGGGACGCCAAGTTTCATCCACACTTTGTTGCAGAAGTCTTTCAGTTTTCCCTCTTGTACAACCACTTGCTTCTGGACGGTGACCTGGTCAACCATGACTGTTTCCTCGGAAACCTCTATTCAATCTCAGCGTTCAAAGAGACATTTTTTAACTTAGGCCTATTCCCGGATACACTCTGAGAGATATGGATACTCATCAAGCAATCCTCACTAAACTGGATGTCAGACAGTTTAGCCCCAAGAAGGTCCCGGCCGACGTAAAGCTGAAAGTATTCGAAGCGGCGCGAGCCACTCAAACGGGAAATAACAAGCAACACCTGAGATTCATACTTGTCCAAAACAAGGAATCGGTCAAGAAGCTAGCGGAGGATAGCACAAGTGGACCTTGGGTCGCCGGAGCAGACTTTGCAGTTATCGTCCTGACAGACCCCAAGCTAGGGTTCCACCTCATCGACACCGGACGCGCAGTCCAACAAATGCAGCTCTCGGCCTGGAACAACGGCGTCATCTCCGGAGTCTATACGGGAATCAAGGAAGAAGCCATGAGTAGAGATTTCGGTTTCCCAGCCGATATCAAGCCCACTATGGTGGTAGGTTTTGGCTATCCAGTCAAGAAGATAGTTGGGAAGAAGAATCGCATGCCCATTTCGGAGATAGCTTTCATCGACAAATTCGGCAACAAATTCGATCCAAAGAAACTAAGCTAAAGCAGTTGTCGAATGGCAAGGCTCCGGGTAGCAGCCTAGCATTACCCCTCATCGACCGCTCATCCTAGAGTTGGTAGAGACTGATTGGACTTCACAGAGATTCTAGCTAACGAATTATGGGTAGGTGCGGCACCTACGCTAGCAGATCTGGAAGAGATCAAGAAAAACAGCGGGGGCAAGAGTGTGATTATCGACCTTACGAGGAGTCAGCGGGAGGAGGAGTGGTCCAAGAAGCTAGGGTTGCAATACGAAGATCGAACCCCCAAGGTCGAAGAGACTTTTTCCGCGGTTCCCGTAAGCCAGCTCAGACTCGTCTCCCGCCTCATCGAACAACACATCCGTGGAGGGCGAACAGTCTACCTCCATTGCAAAATGGGGCTCGGCAGGAGCCCGACATGCGCAGCCGCCTACCTCGTACATTGTGGGATTCCCCTTCGAGACGCGAAAGAGCTTATATTGAGCAAACGCTCGGTTTGGAATGGCGAAGACGGAAATTATGCGAGTGGTTTGGAAGACTTTGCCAAAATGCTGGAAATAGCAAAACTCTCAGAATAAAGGTCGAATCTGACCCCTCGTATGCTCGCCTCGATACGTTTTCCGACTATTTCTTGAGAACTGAGCTCTTGAGGACCGTCTTTACCAAGTCCGGCTCTTTTAGAAGATAATAGGTAGCCCGCCTAGTTCTCAAGCCTATCTTGGCGATTCCCTCAATCACAAGCTTCAAGACCCGGGTGGGGTGCATCTCGAGATCGCTCCATTGCCATCCTTGATACGACGGGTTTCCTAGTCCCTCTTCCTCGCTTCTCGCAGCCAACCACAGGGCTTTCCTATAGTCAGGAAACTTCGCGAGAAACTGCTCCACGTAATTCTCCTGTGGACCTGAATGGCTGGACGCTTCGATAGTGGCCTGCGAGAGTATTGTTGCTCGGGGTGAATGTGGTAAGGGGGATGTTCTCGACACGAGGCTCGCCTTCTTCAGAAGGACCCTCGAAACAGGTAATGGTAATTCCGGAGATTTATTCAGCTCGTTTTCCTAGAAACACCAAGTAGGTTACAGAAGCCTCCGTACCTACAAAATCGCGAGAATATCGAGATTCGGCACTTGAGCCCGCTCGGTCCCACGATCCAGGATATGTCTAAGACTAGTGAAGATGGCTTTGCCAAAACTTCGGCACTTTGCGTGAATAGATTACTTCTTTCGCTCCGAGAAATTCTGAAAG
>VBAY01000223.1 GCA_005883085.1 Candidatus Bathyarchaeota archaeon | reverse complement strand
CCCTGATGCGGTCTGGCCATCTCCAAACATCCAGGAGTAGGCGTATGGTGTTACTCCTCCAGCGCCGGATCCTGTGAACGTGATCAAGCTGTTTACTTGAGGCGATGATGGTGTGAACGTGAACGAGGCAGCCAGCGCAGGGATGGTTACGGTTACAGTCTTACTTGCAATAGCCTTTTGTTGGGGGCTGCTAGCGTCCGTTACAGTCAGAGTTACAGTGTAAATTCCGGCCGAGGAGTAAGCGTGGCTTGGATTCTGTCCGGTGGCCGTGGCACCATCTCCAAAACTCCACGAATAAGCGTAGGGTGTTGTTCCACCGCTTGCGGTGCCAGTGAATGACACGGTCTGGCCGGTGAGTAGAGAAGATGGCGTGAAGCTGAGGCCCGCGGTCAACGCCGGAGACGCTGTTGTCATGAGCTTCACATTGTACCAGTTCACGTCTAGTTCCTGGAACTGGAATCCTTCCGTCCCAATCTCTATCCCAGCAAGCTCACACGGAGTATTGGTTGGTAGTCCCCAAGCCGCTAGGTCATCTTGGCACTGTTGCGCGACGTTGGCGGTTAGCGTGCCCGATTGTCCTAGGCTAGTTTGCAGTGTAACCTGGTCCCAACCGAATGAGTCTCCCGGGTTGTAAGTTGCAGCAGAACCAATTGCGCCGAATATTCCACCTACATTCTCTACTCGAACCTGGGAGTCGAGACACTGATACGTGGAACCGCCTGCAGAAACCGGTCCGTTTGGAAGCCAATAATAGAGCGCGATATAGATATGGTATCTATCTGAGCTTGGACTTGACCCGGGATTGTAGGAGAGAACTGTGAAGTTTGCGCTCACACTTGATAGTCCAGTAGGAATAACGCCTGACACTGGAGCCTGACATGGACTCCAAGGAAATGCTCCTTTCTGCGTCGTAGCGTAGTAGTAGATGGTGTCGTTTCCTTGGCCTGGATTTGACTGGCGAGTCTCTAGTACGCCATTAACAATCGTCGCGGAGCTAGTTGATGGAATAGCATTGCCACAACTCCAGCCCTGAGGAAGGTTTGAGCAATTGCCAAAGTTCCCTGTTAAAGGTAGTAACACGGTAACGGTTTGTGAGCTCGTCGCTGTTTGTTGGGGTGAGGACGAATCCTTCGCTGTCTCGGCTACCGTGAACGACTGGGCCGTGGTGTAAGTGTGGCTTACAATCGTTCCTGTTCCCGTTGACCCGTCGCCGAAGTTCCAAGTAATAGTGTAGGGTGCGGTCCCGCCTGTCGTCACGGCTGTAAAAGTGACCAGTGAATTGGTCGAGAGAGTTGTGGGAAGAAACGTGAAACCAGTCGAGAGGGGAGGCGGGGTTCCCAAGACAGTCACGGTGCTAGAGCTCGTCGCAGTCTGGGGAGGCGAAGAAGAGTCCGTCACTTTTTCTGTCACTGTGAATGTTTGGGCACTAGTAAAGGTGTGAACGATCGATGATCCTGTTCCAGATGCGCCATCGCCAAAATTCCAGCTGATGGAATACGGGGAAACGCCACCGCTGCTTGTGGTTGTGAAAGTGACCGGTGCGTTCACCAGCGGGGTTATTGGTGAGACTGTGAAGCTTGTGGACAGTGGCGGTGGTGTTGTCGTGCCAAAGAATTCGGTCATAGGGGTCGCGTTGCAGTCTGTTGAGACGATGCATGGGAGGCCCCAGTTCTTCTCCAGCGTCGCGAGTAACGAATAATGATCGTACAGGGCCGTTGACTTGTAAGCCAGTTTCGCCGCGGGTCCGGCGAGAATTGTATAGACATAGTCGCTGGGGTAGCTGTTGTTTCCCTCGTCGAATGTTACGAAGAGAGCAGCCTTGGTTGTGGTGAACTCTGTCGAGCCGAGAATATGCGGGATGAGAGTGCTCATGTACGTGTCTCCTGAGGATATCGAGTTGTCGTGCATGTTGTGGCTGTTGTCAGGGTTGATCCAGATCAGATTCGCCCCACCCCCATTGAGTTCAGTCAAGAGATTCGCAGGGGTGCTTGTCGAGAACGAGTGGATGTGGGAGCATCTGTTCGAGCTGCTCACAATGTCGTTCATGAAGAGTAGGCTGGCGTGGTAAGCGGTGCCGAAAGATTGGTCACATCCACCGGAAGAACCCTCATAGTAGGCATCCCAGGTTAGTCCTACCGATTCAACCCTGTCAACTAGATTAACCGAGTTTGAGGAATACGATCCACCCGGAGCGGTTGGTCCACTGTCGGTGGTGCTGTCGCCGCCTCCTGAGAGACAGCCTCCTATGTTGGGAGAAGAATTGCTACAATCTCCTGCGAGTCCAGAGACCAAAGCGAGATAGTTGGGCTCGCTCGGGTGGTCTACCGCGCTGTATCCTTGAGAGAGAGACCATGCGTTAGCTAGCCCTGT
>VBAY01000222.1 GCA_005883085.1 Candidatus Bathyarchaeota archaeon | reverse complement strand
CAACTGCGCCAGTTCAGTCAGTTTTGTTCGGCCGTCCTTGATCAACTCCTTGAGAATGATCAGGTCTTTCTTGTCAAATGGACTCGGTGGAGGGGTTTCCTTCCGTTGAGCTTGTGCTGGTTTTGCGGCTAAAGCGTCGAGCCATTTCGGCCAGTCGAATGTCCACGTTTTCTTCTTTGTGTCATAGTAGCTAAAGTCTGGGAGTGGCGAGCCTGCTTCTTCTAGCCATAGAAGTCGGTATTCCGTTGCGATTCCTGACGCGACTATCCTTTCGAGGTATTGTTCAAAATCCCAGCGTTTCTCGAGGGGGATCGCGTGGGTCGAGTAGTAGCCGTTGCATTCTCCCATGCACCTGATGAGTCTCAACCAGTAGCCTGGGACCCGGAGTGCTTCGGGAGCAAGAAGTTCCTTGCCCGGCTTTGTTGTGAGGAAGACCATGGCTCTCACCAGGCCTAGTTTCGCGTAGTTGGGGTGGATCCAAGTTCGAAGAAGTCCTTCTTTTTCGAGTTTGGAGACTCTCGCGTGGACTGTCGGTCGGGGAATGTTTGTCTTGTTAGCTATGAGCTGGAGGTTTCTTAGGCCATATTTTCTCATCGCCATGATGATCTTGACGTTTTGGTGGTCCAAGAAGGAGACGAAGCGATTGATCTTCTCCAAGTATTCTTCTGGGGCAATATGGCTCAAATATGGTCCGAAGAAGATAGGGGGGAGTCGAAACTTTTCAAGGTTTTGTCTACATTGGGATCGTCTTTGGAGTTGGCAGACCTGGATCGCCCCCATCGGGCAACAAGAATCACCTCGGCCAAGCATGGGATAAGCCTTTAACTTATGTTATTCTCAATGGGATTTGGCGAGCGGAATCTTAACAACGTGTCGAGTTAGATTTATCTCCGCTCATGTTCTCCTTCAGATGTGAGGTAATGGCTTAGTTGGAAACCAAGATGGAAGGAGATAGAACGGCGTCTCACGAGAAGGTCAAGTTGTTCCTCGGACGATATCCGGAATACGAGAAGACCCTTCGGCTAGCTGTTGCTCATGAGGAGGCCGAGGGATCGTCTGACGGTCAAGGATGGCAGTGGCATGATGTCGATACTCATCCAACTAAACTCATCCGACTTGTTACCGAAGGAATAGCCAGGATAAGCCTCAGGTCAAGGCAGGCCACTTACTATCTTCTGAGGGAGAGAACCATAGTCAAGAAGAGCCTGAACGAGCTCTCATGATCGATGAGTCTTTCTCGAAAGAAGTCATATGCTCGCTGAGCAGGTCGACTCTCACCCTCAAAGCTTCGAAGGACCCAATGGCTGCGCGATTTCGCGCGTTATCCGACGGAGTGGAAACTTTTGCATAGGCTCGTGGAATACGCGTTAAGGGCTTAGCCGATTCCTATCTCTTGGAAACATCGTTGTTTCCCGGATGTTTTCCCGGCCTGTCATTTTCATTGTCAATCTCTCTAATCCAATGGACCAGCCTGCGTGGGGCGGGGCACCGTACCTGAAAGAGTCGACGTAGAACTTGAAGTTCTCAGGGTTCAGTCCTTTCGACTTCAGCTGTTCGATCAGCAGAGCTGGAATGTGTATGCGTTGGGTTCCAGACGCGATCTCCAATCCTCGATAGATCATGTCAAAGGCCCTAGAAGTCTTGCCGTCTTGGTCAGGCATTGCATAGAACGCCTTCTGTTCTGATGGCCAGCCAACGATGAAAAATGCTTCCTCCTTCAGTAGCTGTGAGAGTTTCTTCTCCTGGGTCTTGGAGAAATCATTTCCAACCTGTATGTCTTCACCATTCTTCCGCAAAAGTTCGATTGCATCCCTGTATTGCATTCGCTTCAGGGGCAAGTGCAGAGTTTCGAGTTTCTGGCCGATTTTCTCAAGCTCTTCATGACATGACTCCTCAATCTTCTTGATGCATTCGGCGAGAAATTCCTCGAGGACCTTCATGACGTCTTCGTCTGTTGAGAATGCTTGTTCGATGTCCATCTGTCGGACCTCATTGAGATGAGTGGGCTGTTCGAACTTTTCCGCTCTGAACACTGGTAGAACGGTGTAGACCTTCTCGAAGGATATGGC
>VBAY01000221.1 GCA_005883085.1 Candidatus Bathyarchaeota archaeon | reverse complement strand
CTTCGACGAAACCTCGCTTCGCCGCTTCTCGATCGAGACACGAAACGTTTCACCATCCTTAATCGCGCCTGACTTTTCTGAAACTGCGTTCCCGATCGCCTCAATCTCTGTGGGCACAACTCTCTGAACCGGTTTGACTTTGAGAACGTACCGGAACTCCCAGGGTTTCTCTTTCAGCGTAGACCGTAAGTTCCGCACCACTCTAAGTGGGTCTAGCGACGTCTTGGCGACAGTCAGGCCGCTAACTGGAGTATAGCTTGTCTCCGCTGATCGGTCCCCCAGCTCTGCAATTAGATACCGTAGCTCCGAGTTCGCTTCTCGCTCATTGCCTCTCGCACTAGATACAAGAAGATTGAAGTCGCTCAGCAAGCTTAATCAATCCTGCAGCTCGACGTTCGACGGGAGAACCTTTCTGATATCTCTTGAGCCAATGGCTCCTTCCCGAAGAACCTGGATCCCAAATTCGGTCTGTTTTACAACTGTGGACTCGAGGCCTGTCGAGGTTATGCCACCATTCAAGACGAGGTCGACTTTGCCGTTGAACACCTTGAACGCATCCTCCGCTTTAATCAGCGACAGGTTGCCGGAAATATTTGCACTGGTCCCTAGAAGGGATCCCCCAGCCTTCGAGATCAAATCCAACGTGTCCCCTCGGTCTGGGATTCTAAGGCCAACCATTTTCTCAAGACCAGTTACCTGGAAAGGGAGTTTCGCCTGAGATGCAACTACGATGGTTAGTGGACCCGGCCAATACCGCAACGCAAGCGTTTCGACATCGCCGCCAATGTCGCCTAATTCTCTCGCCCTACTAAGAGTATCAACTAGGACTGGAAAGAGCCCCTTGCTTCGTCCCTTCACCGTGGATACCATGTTGACCGCTTTCTCATCGAAGGGATTGCATCCTAGCCCGTACACCGTGTCCGTCGGATAGACTACAAGTCCACCACTCTGTATCGCGGCCGCTGCCTTCCGAATCGACTCGCCACTAATGTTGAGAAATTGAGTCAGCATTGCCGGTGACTTTCCCACACCGAGTCGACTCTTATATCTCGTTCACATTCCGTCGCCCTGACACGATTTGGTAAGTCCGACAATCATCGTTCATGGTGGCGCTGGGGATTGGCCCAAATCGAAGCAGGCTGCCGGGCTGTCAGGCGTCAGGGAGGCCGCGACCAGAGGGTTCAGACTTCTTCAACAAGGAAAATCTTCCATTAAAGCGGTTGAAGCTGCGGTTATAGAAATGGAGGATAATCCAGTCTTTAATGCAGGCAGCGGGTCAACCCTGAATCTTGTTGGTGATGTTGAGGCTGATGCTGGAATCATGGATGGGAAAACTCGAAGGGGCGCGGGGGTCGCTCTTGTTCGGCGCACAAAAAACCCCATAAGCCTGGCGAGACTCGTTATGGAGAAAACCGATCATGCTTTGCTTGCAGGTAAGAGTGCCGAGAGGCTCGGCGAGGCATTTGGGTTACCAAAGGCGAACTTGAAACTTCCCGAGCGAGTCTATCAATGGAAACAGGCAAAACGACGCATGGAAAAAGGTGTCCTCGGCGATTTTCCCAGAAATCTGAAATTAATACGAAGCAAGGGCCAAAGCATACTCGGAGATACTGTTGGGGCTCTTGCGATTGATCAGAATGGAGACTTAGCCGGCGCGGATTCTACAGGCGGAGTCTCGTTGAAACTTCCGGGTAGAATCGGGGACAGCCCGATCCTTGGAGCGGGATTGTACGCTGACAATAGGATAGGAGCGGCCACTGCAACAGGTGTTGGAGAGATAGCGATGAGATTGGTCGTTTCCAAATCGACTTGCGACGCAATGCGGTCCCTGACCGCACAACAAGCAGCGTCCCAAACCGTAAACATGGTGACGAAAATGGCCGGTCGAGGACTGGGGATTGTCACTCTCGACCGCAAAGGGCGATACGGCGTCGCTCACAATACTCCACACCTCTGCTGGGCTGGCGTAACAAAGAATCGAGGCCTTGTATCGCAATTACATCGTTGATTCCGTGGGCGCGTTCTCCCGACTATACTCGTCATATTTTCAAGGGTTTTTGGGAAGCCTTTTAAGAAGGTACAAATCGCGATAACCCCTAGTTTTCGGAGACGATCAAAACGATACCCTATACCAAGGGGGAGGAATGGGGCGAAGACGAGGATTGGGGCGGCGAAGATGAGTGGGGCGAGGATGACGATTGGGGCGGCGGAGATAACGGCGCCGAGGACAACTAAGGTCTCCGCCTAACTACCTCACAACACTACCAACTGTTTCTGGAAATGCACTGAAGGGGTAACAGGAGTTCTATCTTCGACCTCAGAGTGACATTGCGCATTAGGCGGAGAAGAATGC
>VBAY01000025.1 GCA_005883085.1 Candidatus Bathyarchaeota archaeon | reverse complement strand
GATAAACCCGGTGAGGAGATCACGTATCTGCCAGTCTCGTCTAACATATGGCTCCCTGATTCCGATTCCGACATTTGCTCGTCCGTGCCCCTTCGGAATTATCCATCCATATCCGCCCGGCGAGTATCGCGGATCCATGTACATCTCTGCGACATCTTGCTCGACGTTGAGGTCGGTCATGAGATACTCTATGTTTGTAGCGACCGCGTAGGGACCTGCGTATGCTCTTTCTGGAAGACCGGCTCTCTCCGCAGTTTCACTTGGATAACCGTCGGCTGCGATGATAACATCTCCATGGACAGCTTTTTCCCGGGTTGGTCCGACCCAGCCTCCCTGATCATCGGGGAAGTAGTGTGCTTGGGCACCGATGTCGATATCTGCCCCTTGGCTTCGGGCGATATCTCCGAGGTGACTCTCGAACACATGCCGATCGAGAATGTAGGCCCCGAATGGAAACTCGAACTCGTGACCCTTTGGGCTAATCAAACGAATGGAACGACAAGTAGTATCGACAGACTCTGGCGGGGCGTCGATCACGTCGAGATTCTTGACTCGAGGAACGAGTTTCTTCATCTCGGCTTTGACCGGAAAATATTCCCCGCATCGGACCGGTGTGCCGAGAATCTTCTTTTTTTCGAAAACCTTCACTTTCAAGCCCTTCTTTGACAGGTGGACTGCCGCAGAAAGACCACCAGGGCCACCGCCGACGATTACAACATCATACTTACTTCCGTTCAAACCGCCAGCACTTCTCCTTTGTATTTAGTTTGCAAAGTTCGGTAGAAGTGATTTATGCGTTTGGCCCCAGTTCACACTTGTTCGCGCGATCCAGTGAATAGATTTATAATGCCCGCGGAGGCGGGTTGACGGAAATTCCATAGTTTGAAAAAATAGTAGGAACCAAAAACTTGGCGTTCGACCCTCTCCTCCTAACGACCTCTCTCGCGGCCGTCGGGGTCATCGCCTCGATAATTCTCGTTCTATCAGTCAAAAAGCATCCCACGGGGAACGCGAAGATGGTAGCCATATGGAAGGCGATAATGGAAGGCGCAAACGCGTATCTGAAAAGACAGTTTCGGACCATTGGCATCATTGCAGTAATCATCGCGTTCGTCATCCTCGCAGCGTTCAGCACGACATTCACACTGAGTTATAGCGCTGAAATCGCGTTCAGCTTCCTCCTTGGAGTCACATTCTCCTTGGTCGCAGCATACATCGCAATGTACTCCGCCACCAACGCGAATGTTAGGTCAACCGCAGCTGCAGAGAAATCGACGTATCTCGCTTTGAGGGTAGCCACGCTGGGGGGCGGGGCTCTTGGCTTGGCAGTCATCAGCATGAGCCTGCTGGGTCTCTCGATTCTATACGCTGCCTTCCGCGACCCGGGCGTCTTAGCGGGATTTGGATTCGGAGCCTCGCTGGCCGCATTGTTCGCCCAGCTTGGTGGTGGAATATTCACAAAGTCAGCTGACGTCGGTGCCGACCTTGTTGGTAAGGTGGAAGAGAACTTTCCAGAAGACGATCCTAGAAATCCCGCCGCGATAGCCGACAATGTTGGCGATAACGTCGGAGATGAGGCCGGAAGAGGAGCAGATCTCTTCGAGTCTTTGACCGCAGAGAATCTCGGAGGCATGATCATCGGTCTTATCGTCTCGATCATTCTCTTCCAGGGAATAAGCGTCTATTACGTAACAATGCCTCTGATTGTTAGATCGCTGGGAATAATCGCGACATTCGTCGGGCTCGCGGTTGCAATCTTTGAGAAGAAATTCAAGAACCCGATCAAACCGACTAGGGACGGACTCCTCGTAGCATCCGTGGTAGCGGCGATTCTCATGTTAATTGCGACATGGTACGTCTTCGGTCCAGCGGGCTTGACGCCCAGTGGAACTGCTCTGGCTGCATACGCGCTCTACGGCTGCATGGTCTCGGGGCTGGCGGCAGGATTGCTTATCGTGCTCTACACCGAATACTATACAGGTTCCGAAGCGAAGTCCGTAATTACGATTGCCGAGCGATCAAAGTCCGGTCCGGCACTCACCATCATGTCAGGCACCGCGGTAGGGATGATCTCAAGCGGACTACCGGTGATCACTGTGGCGATCACGCTTCTCATTTCATTTGGGCTGGGAGAACAGTTCGCCGTCCAAGCTGGAATCACCGACACGTTCCTGGGGGGCGTTTACGGCACAACCATGGCTACGATGGGCATGCTCTCAACAGCCGGAATCGTCTTGACCATGGACGGCCTAGGTCCAATAGTAGACAACGCCGGTGGAATCGCGGAAATGTCTGGCGCCCCCGACATAGTTCGTGAGCGAATAGAACCTCTCGACACGCTTGGCAACACAACCAAGGCCCTTACGAAGGGCTATGCGATGGGATCCGCTGCTCTAGCGTCTCTACTACTCTTCCAGGCATTCGTGCTGGAAGTTGCGAGGTACCAAGCCAAAATAACCGACCTGACCACTATCACGAGCGCCCAAGCCATCCTTCTAGGAACGAAACTATCCAGCCTGGGATCTGCTCTCGCCCTCAACCACCCCGATGTTGTCATAGGAGCCCTGATTGGGGCTATGCTTCCATTCGTATTCTCGGGGACAGCCATTAACGCGGTAAGCGTTGGCGCCTATCGCATGGTCGAAGAAGTCCGGAGACAGTTCAGGGAGATTCCTGGGCTACGAGAAGGAACTGCTAAGCCAAACTATGCTGCAGCAGTGGACATCTCCACCAGAACAGCTCTGCGATTGATGGTGGTCCCTGGCGCAATTCCAGTGGTTGCACCGATCGTGGTGGGAGTGTTCCTAGGCTGGGCCGCAGTCGGAGCATTAGTTGTGGGGGCCACACTTTCCGCCATCCCTCTCGCTATCATGATGATGTGGGGTGGGGCGGCGATGGACAACGCGAAAAAGTATGTTGAAGCAGGACATTTCGGAGGCAAGAACACTGAAACACACGCCGCAACGGTCGTCGGTGACACCGTCGGCGATCCCTGGAAGGACACGGCTGGACCAAGTCTGCACATTCTCATCAAACTCCTCAACACGATTTCCTTGGTCTTCATCCCACTCTTCTTGGTAGCCCTGATTTCCTTAGCTTAGCCGGATCGGGCGGATTTGAGTAGCCCCGCCAAAAGCAGCGTTCTAAGAGCGATCCTGGCTGACGACGCCTCGGTTAGAATAGCAACAGCACTCGGCATACCGGGAAAAACGGAATCGAAGAGGGTTGCACTCACGTCCGGACGGCTGACAACGGAGGAAATTGTACGTCGCATCAAAGAACTCTCGAAGCTACGAGACGAGATCCTCCAAGTCATGCGACAGCTCAACTTGACGAGGGAAGCTACCCCGAGCATGGTGGATCAGTTGGACTATGATAGTGAACTGGAAGCGACGAAGCGAGAATTAGAGGAGGCTAGAAACGAGTACCAAGAAGTTCAAGGAAAGATCGAGAAGATCCAACGACAGATCGACGAGTCCAAGAAGAAAATCGCGGCGCTCACAGAAATATCTCAAACTGGTTTCACTACGGACCAGCTAGAATCCGAAGCCAGGGACTTCCGGAGAGTCCTAGGACGGTTGCCCGTCAAGAAACTAGACACCCCACAGAAGGCCTTGCAGTCACAATTCAAAGACCAAGCTATCCTCGCGGTCGGCAATAGAAAACAGAACACGGTTTACGTCCTCTTTGCCGCACCAAAAGACAAGTTTTCCCAAGCGCTTCAAACACTTCTTCTCTATGATTTTACGCCTGTCGAGATTCCCGAACACAAATTGGATGTAAGATCGGAAATTCAAGCAGAGGAAGAGAAAGCGAAATTGCTATCCGAGGAGCTTGAAGGGTTGAAGCTGCAGCTAGACGATTTGCGTCGAAAGGCAGAGCAGACCCTGAACCGGAGTCTCGACGAAGTCGTCGATGCCTTGATGCTGCTCCGCGGAATCCTCAAACTTGGTGATGGTACCCAGGCTTCCCGTATCTACGCTCGACTGGAGGGAGTAGTTCCAGTTGAAATCATGAACAGTCTGACCAGAAAAGGGATCATCGAATTAGAGTCGTCCTCGTAGAAGAGCGCGTATTTGTGAGCGGTCCAGACCTCGAAGCACAAGCAACACCGCGAATAAAGAATACATTGAACGCCGCGATTCAACGAACAGGAAAAGAAGAATTTGCCAGAATATCAGGAATTGAACCCTCAATTCTAGACAGAATCCTGGAAAGCGAGGGAGGGTTTGTCCCGGTAGGGATCGTAACGCTAGCATGCCAAATTAACAGAAGCCACAACGACCTCGAACCTGCACATTCGAGCATTAGCGAGTGCTTGAGAGGAGCAATTTTGAGATTGCCCCAGCAAGCGGACGACACAGATATGATAGCCAGCATTGAGTCTTCGACCCCGAGAACTCGACGAGCTCGATTCTCAAAGGTTCAAAGGCGTACTGGACGAATCTGTGACCCTTCGATGCTTCGAATAACGGGATTCAGTATCAATCTGTTTACCTTTCTCCTGCTGGGATACTTCTTGGGTGGAATAGTGTTGGGGCCATTGTTTGGACTTGGCTCATGCGTGGGAGTCATGGCTACATCGCCATGGATCGCTCCGTGCGCAGGGTCCGGGATAGGACTCGTGGTCGGATCAGTTGTCGGGCTTGCATACACGTACTACTATTTCGTCAAGAAACTCTAGTCAGCCAGGGAAATGGGAAGTGTCAGGTATCACTCTGGAATCGCGACTAGGGATCTGATCTGGTCTGGTTTCATTCCCGCTCCAACTCCTGCGACGATGGCTGCAAGATTTCTAGCCTCGTTCTCCTTAACAACCAAGAAAGCAAGAACAACTCCCAGGGTGTATGGGAATCCGAGAAATATCCTCTTGCTAATGTGGGAAGCGTGTTTTCTTGACGCGACTTCTAGGAAGGAGAGAGACTTTGTCTCTTCGTACTTCTGCCTTGCACCTGAGAGGATACTGTGGTAGTATGGATGTGTCGATGCTAGATCGAGAGCTTGAGTGACGTCCTGAGCGACTAGGAGCTGGTCTATCGTCCGATCGTCAAGTTTCCAAGATGAGGGGATGAGGTGATCTCGCACATTAGGGATTCCGATCAGTTTGCTTCTTAGGATGATAGCCAGGTTTGCCAGGTCGATCGTTCCTCCGGCTATGGGAAGACAGCTCTCTCGGTCGAACCCTCGAAGCTTGCGGTTCACGTAGTTGTAGAAGCGTTCTTCTCCCCAGCCACTAATGATGTCTCGAACGAGGGAGGCTCTTTCGCCGGCAAGGTCATCCGTGGAGAAGCTCTTCACTCTGTTTACCAGCGCTCTGTCGCCGACAATTCCAACGATTGTCCGGAGATCGTCCATCGAATAGAGACGGTGAAGTTCGGCCTCCTTGAGGAGAGCCAAGGGCTGACGAGTTGACACGAACTCCTCCCAGCCCTTTCCTTGAGCTTTGAAAACCACTATCGCCGCAAGGTCGTAGGCGTCGAAGCGGCGGCTAAACTCGAGGAGAAAGTTTCGCGCTGATCCTTGGGAAGACGATATAAGCGTCCTAACTCCTCGAGCGAAACCTAGACGGACCGCTCTTTCCGTCTCCAAGGGGGAAGAGCCCTCTCTTAGTTCCGAGAGTTCTTTGCCATATGGCCCGTCTGCAAGTACGCCCAAGATCTCGCTCTGGGTCCGGAACTCGGCCAGGGAATGGATTTGCTGCCGTTCCAGGAGTTTGCCCTTTTCTCCTCGGATCTTTGCGATTGTGTAGTTGTCTCGGACGATATGGGATAGAATCTCTGTTCCCACGACAAGTCGCTGCTAGCTTGCTTGCAGAACGAGCAGTAGAGCCGTGACGAGGGCATAGATCGCGAGCGCCTCCGCCAGTATCAGCGTGATAACCGCTCTTGAGAATATGTCCGGCTTCTCTGCCGTGGCGGCGGCTAGAGCGCTTCCAGAAGTGCCTATACCAAATCCAGCGCCGAGCGCGGCCGCTCCCATCGTCAATCCGCCGGCGAAGATTCGGACCGAACCAGCGAGGGAAAGCGCATCGCTAATGTGGAAGATTGAAAGAAGACCGACCACGAGTCCATAGATTGCGAGGGCTTCCGCGAGAATGGTCGCGATAAAAGTCTTGAACATGACCTCGGGCCTTTCGACCCCCGCACCAGCAATGGCCGGCCCGGAGATTCCTATTCCAATTCCGGCACCAATGGCAGAGAGAAGGACGCTAAGTCCGCCGCCGAAACCGGCCCAGAATGTGGGGCACAACGTAACAGACGTCAGGGTAGCGCAGTCAACCACTTAGTTACACAGTCCAACTTGTCGGTTCTCGGTAGGGCGCGAATGACAATCCCGATCCTTCATAAAACTTGCTAAACCATTCAACCCAGTGAAGCCTCAGAGTTTGCACGAAAACGATCAAACCCTCTAGAATCATCACCAGAAGATTCCCTGCTACGGCGCCTGCTATTCCGAAAGAAGTGAAGAATGCGAATTTTATTGCAAAGTCTGCGAGATTGAGAGCCCAGATTCGAAGATAGGATAGAGTATTGCTACCTGCGCTAATGAACACTTCGAAGAAATGGAGAGGTCCCTCCTTCACCGCCATGATCCCCATGGGAATGAACAAGAGTACGAGCAGTGCAGGGTTCTGAAGGAGCACTCCGAACTTGTAGCCTGAGATGACGACCTGAGCCGCGAGATAGATGAAGATAACGTAGAACCACGCCCAAGAAATCGGACCGTAGAATGCGTGCCTGATCTCGTGGTTTCGCACTTTGTTGTACGTGCTGATTACTAGGCCGGATAGATAGTGTCCTACTCCGAATAGGAGTATCACAGACATGTAGATGAGGAGATGAGAAATGTCCGGGGTGGCCGCGAAGGCTCCTTCGTTCGGGTTGAAGAAGGGTCGAAATCCGAAGATCGCATGAGACTCAAACCCGAAAAAGTCGCCGAAGAGAAAACCGAAAATTGTTATGCCGATGCCCAGCATAACTATGAGTTCGGCACCATTCACGAACAGTTGCCCAATCTCGAATACCTTGACCTTCCGTCTCTTCAGCCACAATAGGAAGAGACCTAGAACCAAGAATATTGGACCCTCGCCAAAATCTCCAAACATCAATCCGTAGATCAGCGGAAAAGTGAGAATCATGAAAACCAAGGGGTTCGTCTCGCGGTAAGATGGGATGCCAAAATTATCGATTACGGACTGCAGAGGCGTGCTCCAACTGGGGACTCTAACGAGCGTCGGTGGGGTCTGTTGCTCCTTAGCCTCAAGGCCGTTCTCTAGTGATCCGCCATAAGAGACTTCCCGCCCACCTTGATCAGCCTCTACGTGAACAGAAACGAATCCGTTACAGACGAGCGAAACCCCTTCTGTCAGCCTCTGGACACTATCCTCGGCGACCCATCCTCTGAGCATGTAAGTCGACTCTGTAGTAGACGAGTTTGAGATGGCTCTAGATCGGGCTTCCAGAATCTCCGTGAGATATTCGAGAGTTTTGAGCCTCGGTCCGTACTCGTTTGCAAGGAGTTCACGCTGGTGCTCAAGCTTCTTCGCTCCGTCCTCGATCTCCACCAGTCGAGTATCAGTGAATTTCTTGGCTTCCTTGGGATCTAACGGAAGTTCTGCCCAAGGCTCTTCCACCTTTGCACCTAGTGCTGTGGCTGCTTGTTTTGCATCATCTTCGAAGGCTCGGGGAAAAATCGCCAGGAAAGTCTGTGTTCTCTCTGCAGTATGGGTGATGACGAAGATCAGGTTTCCGTAGGTCAACTCATCTAGGTCTCTCTGAATCGAAACGGTTGACTCTCTTGCACATTCTCCGGCGAGAGTGACGAGGAATCCGCTGCTCCCGATTGTGCCGAGTGGCATTCCTACCGCTTCTAATCCGGAAAGGAAACGTGAGAGTTCTGAAGTTCTCTCCTTGTCAGCTAGTAATTTTCCTTGCGATTCCTCTAGTTGGCGAACGGACCCTTCGAGTTTTGAGGTTTCTTGATCGAGGAAGAGGGCGAGCTCATCGATGTTGTGAATTGGAGCTTCAATTTTCTCAGGTGGAAGCCCAACTTGTTGAAGGGCAGCGGCCAGTGCGGAGATGCGGTTCCTGATCGTCGCCGATTTCGACAGCAGGCTCGTGGCTTCGAATGGCGTTGCACCAGGTGGGAGCTGTTCGTCCTCAATCGTCATGAGATGAATCATCTGTTCTCTCCCAGCGTAAGAAAGGAGGTTGGGCAGCTCGTCCTTTGCGACTATGATGCTCACCTGATGCATTGTCTCTGGTCTGAGCAAGAAATTGATACCTACTAACCAAATATGGTGGAAGCGATTGTCGCTAGGAGTTGGTTGTCGAGTCTCTCGATGCGAGCCTTGAATGAATTGTTGAAGATGGTCTTTCCTTCGGGGTCGTTGGCGACTACGCCTCCCAAGTCGTCGATCGGTGTGTCGTCAGCAAGGAGTTTTGTTCCTTTGGGCAGCGATTGTCCCAGAGATTGGAGATTCTTCTTCTGCGCGTTC
>VBAY01000220.1 GCA_005883085.1 Candidatus Bathyarchaeota archaeon | reverse complement strand
GTCAAGGAAGTTCATGTTATTCCTGGCAGGCATGATATTATGGCGGTCGTGGAGGTTCCTAGGAAGCTTCTCGAGCCTGACGCGCAGAGTATTTACTGGTTCATTGTTGAGCGTATCAAGACGATTGGGGATGTCACCGACACTGAGACCCTCATTCCGATCGTCTCGGCTTCGAAATGGTCCGATTAGCCTTCGACCATTCTCGCGTCGCGGGGGCTTTTGAGCAATCCGCCTGAATTTTTTTCTGAGGCGTGTTTCTGCCCGGCGTCGCTTCGGGCTTGTTTCTTCGAGACGGGCGCATTATGGGCTTGTCCGGGCTTTTTCGATCGCCGTGTTTTCCCTGTGGGTAAGAGTAAAGGATCATGTTCTGGAATTCATCGGCTGGGAATCGGGATTAGGGCTGATTCTGGGCGAATTCTCTTGAATTCCTGTTGCCGGGTCGTTTGTCCCCCTTCCCCCAATCTGAATTTCTTCGGTGCTAATCCAACCTGGGGTTTGTCCGGTATGCCTTTTTCTGGCGGGTCCACTGGGAACCCGCTTGATTCTTGAAAGTAGCAGGCCTGGCTTTTCTGGTTGGGCTACCGGATCAAAATCAGTAGTATCCGGCTGGCTAGGACGGCTTCAACAAAAGCGTCCCTTGGCTCGGTCGCATGTGATACTTGAGGTTGGGAGATAGTATTCTGGCTCCTTTCCATAAGGTATCAATACGAATATGCCCTGGGGCTCTTGATAAAAGGGGCGCCGATTGTTTCCACCTAATTACCTCAGTTTGCTCCTGACAATTCAATCGGCAACGAAAATGTGATTGTGGATTCCACAAAGCCGATCACTCGGCCTAGTGCATTCCCCCGGCTGGCTTAGGTTTCAGTGGAGATGCATTTCTTCATCCGGGCGAGGTGCCCCTCTGTGCAGGTCAGTCCACATCATTGGCGTCCTTCCGATAATTTTCCACAAGGCACAATCTTTGGAACGCCGGACAACATGTCTTCCAACCCGTATATTGGGTTTAGTAGGCAACACTCATCAGCTGACTGACAAAGGCTTAATGAAACCAGGATTCGTGACCGAGCTAGGCTCCTAGGTTTGACTCTTTGAACCGGAAATATATTGCACCTAGCTGGGACGACGTCTATGATATGATGATAGAACTTGCCAGTCAGATCAAAAGCAAAGGTTACTCGCCCGAAGTCATTGTGGGAGTCTCCAGAGGCGGCTGGCCTCCAGCTCGAATCATGAGCGATCTCTTGGAAAACGCGAATCTTGCCAATATGAAGGTCGAGTTTTACACTAACATAGGAGTCACTGCACAACAACCAAAGATAACCCAACCAGTCACTTCCGAGGTCGAAGGAAAGCGAGTTCTGGTGGTTGACGATGTCGCCGACTCGGGACATAGTCTACGGGTTACAGTCAAGCATCTTGCCCGAAAGGGAGCACGAGAGATTAGAGTTTGTACGCTTTACCTGAAACCTAAGAGCATCTTCAAACCTAACCATTACGCTAGAACAACCTCAAAATGGGTTATATTCCCATGGGAGAGATTGGAAGCTATTCACCTCATCAAAAGAAATCTCAAATCAGGCGGGAATACACGCGCGGTAATTCGAGAGTTGAAAGGAAGCGGACTAAGCGCCTCGCTTATTCGTAGACTCTCGGCGTTGGATCGATGATAACTGAAAGAATCGGCTCTTACTTCATGTGGATCCAAGGATTCCGAAACGCCGAAGTAGCGGACTCCGAGAAAGCGTTGCACGATCTGCGAGGATTTCTTGATGGTATTGAGCTTCAGCTCTTGCGTGCCGACAGGATTGGTGGGATTGAACACTTGGTGTTCGCCGCAAGAAACGCCGTTGACTCTTTCACAGGTAAGGATCGAAGGGCGAAACACCTCTCAATGGAGTTCTTACTCTTCGCCTCGGGAGAACACCAAATAGTCGAAGCAATCAAGTTTCTCGGTGTAAATAAGTCAAGCACAGAAATCGCCTTGGTCGGGTTTTCTGAAGATAATACCGACTTTGGCGCTTTGATTGACAAATCGAGAGATGTCCTCAAAGGAACCTTGGAGGATTCTGTACTGGAGGTCAGAACCGCAAAGAAACAGGAAGACCTGAAGAAGGCCTACAATATCTCCGACAAGCAGCTGAACGCGTCGAAGATGCCCGGGGAAACCGAGAGTAGCCTCTTGAAGAGGCTAGTAATCGAGCGCTCCGCACTCTTGGTTCTAGAGAACTAGAGCGTCCTCTTTTCCCTCTCTATTGCCAAGATACCATCCGGTGCAATGATAGCGATTCCGGCTACCTTGCCAATAATCTCTATCAGGACTATCTTCCCCGGGTCCCGTAGATCCACCTTTCTTGGAATCTTTGTTGCAATCGCGTCGATGACTTCCTTCGACGAAACATCGCTTCGCCGCTTCTCGATCGAGACCCGAAACGTTTCACCATCCTTAATCGCGCCAGACTTCTCTGAAACTGCGTTCCC
>VBAY01000242.1 GCA_005883085.1 Candidatus Bathyarchaeota archaeon | reverse complement strand
GTGCCGGTGAGGGTGATGGTGACGGTTGTGGGGCTGGTCCATCCTGAGGCGACTGTGGTGCTGCCGGTAAGTCCGGGGGCGAGGCCGACGATTGTTATTGCCGGTGTGGTGCCGGTGCCATGGTAGGCAATCGTGATTGTGAAATGTGTGCTGTCAGTAATCGCGAATCCGGTTGCGGTGACGTTGGCGACTGTGCTGAAGGCCCTGAAGCCTAGCGAGGAGCCGCCTTCATGGCCCCAGCCAGATGGTCCGGCTCCCCTCAAACCAAACCACTGTTGGCCGTTTGTTGTTGTTTGTTGTGTTGGGTTGGTTGCCGCAAAGGCGTTGTTGAGCCCGTAGCCTACTGCTCCCGCGCCCAGTCCTACGAGCAGTATCACTAGTACCACGGAGCGGGTTGAGATGCCTCTCCGAGTTGTCTGTTGAATGTCTTGTTCGGACATTTTTTTCTTCGATAGATACGGTGTTCGGGATAGAGATGGTGGTTCTCCTAGGAATTTGTTTAAGTTCTCAAAAACCAGGCACGAGGTCAAGGTGCTTTATAGTCGGAATAGATTCGGACTCCTCTGCCCGTCATATTCTCTCAAACCCATTCGCCTGAACATGTTCAATATGACGGTTCAGGAAACGGTGGCGGGGACAGAAGCAGGCAAGCTGCAAACTGAACTCCGCGATGTCTTCAGTAAGATCCTGGGTCACGCGAGGAGGATAGACATGATTTTGGCACTGGGAGATACAACGGAGGCTTTAGGACAAGTTAGAGAGCTCGAACTATATCTCGAAAGGGGCCTTGTGGTTCTCAGCAGACCGTTGACCCAAGAGCCCTAGGAAGTCTGGAATCCGGACGGACCCACGCAATCTCCTTTTCCGGTCTCTGTCCCAAATGATTTAGTCTGTAGACTCTTCGCCACCTAGCATGGCGGAGAGCAGAGTAGTTCTCATCACTGGAGCGTCCTCGGGATTCGGCCGAGAAACTGCGCGGATCTTGCTCGGTCGGGGCTTCAAAGTGTACGGCACGAGCCGGAATCCTTCAGCAAGGCCTCAGGAGCCAGGTGTAGGAATGATCGCGCTCGATGTGGACTCAGATAACTCCGTTTAAAGCGGCGTGAAAGAGCTGCTTGAAGAAACCGGACGCATTGATGTCCTTGTGAACAACGCTGGCTACGTGCTGACTGGGGGTGCTGAGGAGACGTCGATGGTGGAGGCGAAGGCGCAGTTTGAAACAGACTTCTTTGGGCATGTTAGAATGACGAAAGCCGTGCTGCTGACGATGAGGAAGCAAGGCTCCGGGCAGATTGTCAACATATCCTCCACTGCTGCGATTCTCCCTGTTCCTTTCGAAGGCTACTATGCAACCGCGAAGGCCGCTCTGTTGGCATGGTCTGAAGCGCTCCGGCACGAAGTCAAGAGCTTGAGTATCAAAGTCTCAGTTGTAGAACCAGGATTCTTCAAAACCAACCTGGGCCACACTAGGAAGGTCGCGAAATATACGATACGCGACTATGACGAGTTGCGACAACGAGCAATCGCTACGCTAGACGATGATTTCGAGAATGGAGCAGATCCGAGGCTCGTAGGAGAGACAGTTCTTAGAATCATCGCGAGCAGGAACCCGAAGCATGAGTACGCTGTTGGCAGGGAGAGGCGTTACAAGACGCTAAAACATCTGATGCCCCAGTCAATAATTGAGAATGGTGTGAGAAGGCACTGGAAACTGGACAGATAGAATTCATGTGCTAGGCGCACTACCCATGATTGATAGTCTTTGCCGGTGTTCGCGTCAGGTCTAGGCCTCGTCCTGTTCGACTTCGCCATCTTTGTCTGGATTGCCAGCGAGATATTCGGGGCTGCATTGGTTCCACGGCTTCGCCGACACGGCGCAACCCGTGTCAGGAGAGACCGAGGCTCCCGAGTCCTAATCACTGCTACAGTATTCTTCTCGATGGTGATCGCCTTCTACTTTGGATACGGAAGCATAGGAGCGCTTCCAGACTGGATTTTCTCTATCGGAATCTTTCTGATGTTTCTTGGGTTTCTAGTCCGTCAATACGCAATCGCGATCCTAGGCCGCTTCTTCTCTCTAACTGTTCAGATTGCTGAAGACCACATGGTTGTGGAGAAGGGTCCCTACAGGCTGATCCGCCACCCGTCGTATACTGGGATTCTGATTATGTTCATCGGACTGGGTTTGGCGGTGCAATCTTGGGGCGCGGTACTGGTACTGCTTCTCTTCTTCGGTATCTCGTTCGGATACAGAATGCGCGTCGAGGAGCGGACTTTGCTGTCAGGGCTGGGCCGGGACTATGCAAGCTACATGAAGAGGACGAAACGGCTCATACCG
>VBAY01000241.1 GCA_005883085.1 Candidatus Bathyarchaeota archaeon | reverse complement strand
TCCGCCTTCGAGAAGTTCCCAACACTACAAGGCATGGCCCGCAGCGAGACACTTCTCGCCCCCACACCATTCTTCAAGCAGTAAGCGTACCAGTTAGCTCCAAGACCAATCCCCCTTTTTTTCTTTAGTATCCCGCAAAGGATGCCCTGCACGAAGAACCATACGCTCAATCGTACTACCTTAGCCATGAATCTCCGATGATCATTCGAGCATCGATTTTCGAAGCCCTGAGAACTGTTACTATCTAACGGGTGAACCGTTTCATCTGGCCGCTCACAATTTTCGATCCCAGCCGTAGGTGAGGTTTCCCCAGCAAGCCGGTCAAGACGTCCTTATGCCCGTCTTGTCGTCTAGGTAGGCTGTCGATCGCGTCTTGTATTTCGGAGAATAAGTTCTCGTAATATCTCAGTTTCGGTTTTCTCTGGTCCAGTAGTTGCCAGTCCAATTGGGTGTAGATCGTCTCCCTTCTATCCCCGTTCCCATCATGTATCACCGCTTCCGCTTCGAACATGAAGTCCTGATTCCTTTCGCGGAGGGTGATATAGAGGGCGAAAGGGATTCTTGAGGGCGGGGAGAAGGCGATGTAGCCGCTCTCGTGACGGTCGAATCTCCGGCGAAGGTTTGATCTGTGGCCTCCGCTACAGCACGAGAAGGTCTTGTATCCGTTGTCGTTGAGTGATGAAACAATCTCTCGTATAGCAGGGTCAACACGTGAGGCGTTTTTTGCCACCTTTAGATTCTTCCAGTTTGACGCGTCGAGTTCTCCCAACCTCTTGGAATGGGCTCGTGGCAAGAATTCGCTAGGCAATGTTTAGACTCCAACCATCCTACTGGGGGTCCTGTGCTCGAAAATAGTCGCGTACACGAGTCTGTGGAACCAGTGAGGTCCTGTTTCTTCACTTGGAGCAAACCGTCCACGGGGCGCAAATCCGGACTTTGCACCAGTGTTCACGAGGCCAATCGCTTCAATGTCCTCAGCGTCGACTTGCTCGCTGAGCCAAGTGCTGTTTCGACGTTGGAATTTTTCTTCGTCTAGCGCGTACTGGAACCATAAGAACAGGGTCTTGTCAGGTTTCCCAGAAATCGGCATATACACATTGACCGATAACCCCCAGGGATAGAAGTTCAGTGTTATGTTGGGAAAAATAAACCACCACAACGCAAACACTTTCCTTGTAGGATTCTTCGGGTCCAGGAACCTGTCGGCCAGGAGCTGAGGGTCGAAGCCGTTCTTTTCGTCCCGTGCATAAGCCCACTGTAGAGCGCTGAACTTGTACAGCTCAGTCCGGTAAGAAGACAGATCGATAGCATCGGCCAGTCCCCCCGGTCCCTTATGAACGAACTTGATGTGGAAGTTGTCCATGTAGTTCCAAGCGTGCTGTTTCCAGTTTCCGTCAACCTCCCGAACTTCCCCGTCGAAACGATGTCTTCTGAGGCTAGCTAGTTTGATTCCTGGTACGGATTGCTGAACCGTCTCTATGAACTCGCGGAAGGGTGCCAGTGGATCGCTAGTAGAGACGAAGACCCATTGTCCCCACTCATCAACATGAACATTTCTCAGATGGTCCGATTCCCGTGGAAATCCGTCCACCTTCTCAAACCCTGCCTGGGCGACGAACCTCCCCTCATTGTCAAATTGGCGTCCGTGCTGCGGACAGATTATTGCCCCTCCAACGCTCGACGATCCAACGAGAGGGTGCCAAGCGTGGGTGCAAACGTTCGGAAAGCAGTTCAGCCTGCCATGTTGGCCTCGTTGGAGGAAGAATGGCTTGCCTAGAAGATTGAACGGGACCCGAGAACCGGTTTTCCCAATAGGGTCTGTGGAAGTGGCAAGTCCGTCTTGGGAATCGTTTTCACGTGGTGCTAGCAGCCAGGTATGAGCAAATATAGTTCCAAGTTCCAGTTCGAGAAATTCCGGGTCCACAAACGCTGAAGCAGGCAAGGATTCGGCTCGATCAATATTTGGGTCTACAAAGAATTCTTTCACCGGGAGAGTCTTCCTCATGAGGCTCAGATTCTTTCTCCTCTTCTCTGCCTAGAATGTCAACTCTTCGGATGGTTGTTATCGCCAGATTGGAAAGAGAGCTTAAGGGAGCCTCATGGTTAGCTTTCCGGCAATGTCACCATCAAGCTTCATCGTCGAGGTCGTCGTAGAGAACAAGCCCTTGGCTCGAGATCCTGAAGGAGAGACGATCCATCGCAATCTGATCCTGAAGGGAGGCTACTCACAGGTGACAAATGTTCGGGCTGGCAAGCTTTTGCGCATGAATGTTGAAGCTAGCTCCGAGGAAGACGCTAAGCAACTTGTCCAGAAGCTCTGTGATGATCTCAGGATTTACAATCCAGCAGCGCACATCTGCCGAGTTAGGGTCGTAAGCTAAGAAGACGAGCAATCAAGGGTAATGATTTTTAGACCAGGCCTTATTCCCTCGACATTCTCGTCCATTGACACGAGCCTGTCGAAAAAGGGCTTAATAGGCATTGAAATTCACTACTTTAGGAAACCAGGATAATGGTAAAGGTCGCTGTCGTACGGT
>VBAY01000231.1 GCA_005883085.1 Candidatus Bathyarchaeota archaeon | reverse complement strand
CCGCCAGCTCGTCAGAGATCGTGTCTAGAGCATTCTTTTCTGCAGGACGAATCCTTGAAAGTGGGAGGCCGGAATCGCCTAGCCCATCTTTTCCATGGAAGCTCTTAGCCCGAACTGCGTCTCGGACAAGAGGGTTTCCTAGCCCTCTAGCAACCGGTATGTCTCGTCTATTGAGAAGGTCAACGACTCGCAATCCATTCAGTGTCGCTTGTTCTGCTGTTACGTTGCCAGAGATTGCTGTTATGGCTATGACTTCAAGCTCCGGGGATCTTAGTGCGAGAATGAGAGCGAGAGCATCATCGATTCCTCCATCTTGGTCGATGATGACACGGGTGGGCTTCTTCGAGCCCGAGCCCTTCCTAGAATAATTTCGTGATTTTCTTTGTCGGAAGCACGTCTGTCAGATACCAGAAGTTGACGTACTGTAATCCTGTCCGGTATTGTAGTTCGGTGAAGGAGTTGACGGCGTCCTCCGCGACGATCGTCTCGTATCCCTTGAAGAAGGCGTCTGCGCAGGTATGTCTTACGCAACAGTCTGCGTGAAGTCCTGCGAGTATCAGCGTGTTTGCGCCTTTGCCATTGTAAGCCTTCTTCAGTAGCTTCTCCAGTCTCGTGTCGTGGAAGCTGCTGTAAGTGGTCTTGGGAATCTCAACATCCCTCTTTCGTGGTCTGAGGGCGCTGATCACTTTTGCGCCCTTTGTGCCTCTCATGGCATGTTCGCCCCAGCGCTGGATCTCGAAATCTCGGCGTGTATGTGAATCGTTAGGATAGAATACTGGGATGTCTGCGCTTCGTGCCGCATCGGCTAGCTCTCCAGACTTCGGGATTATCGGCAATGCACGATCGGTCTTGATCTTTCCATACACAAAGTCATAGAGCATGTCCACAACTAGAACAGCAAATCTCCGGTCCCTGTCGTATACATGGGGCGCAACAGACATTCCGGGATCGTAGAGTATTAGTTTCTCGGTGGAGCCTTGTCCATGAATTCTGCTCAAGTCTCCCCGGCAAGTGGGTCAGGCATGATTTTAAGATATCAACCCTATTGGCTCGGGAACATCTGGGGAAAGAGAAATTGCCATGGAAGGCTGACGTTGTAATAGTGGGAGCAGGTATAGCCGCTCTAGCACTAGCAATAGAACTACAGAAAAAAGGAATATCGACAATCCTCCTTGAACGACAGAAGAGTCCCGAGGGCATTCCGCGTGGGTTGACATTCCAGCCGAATGGCTTGGCGGTTCTAGAAAGGCTTGGAGCACTTGGCCGGGCCAGAGAGGTTGGTTCTGCGTCCCAGATTCTCGAAGTGAAAAGCTGGGAGGGAGAAGTTCTGCTTGAAGCGGATTACAGCTTGTTGGATCACCCCCAGAACTATCTCCTGACGGCGAACGCTACTGAGCTGGAGCGGTTGCTCGTCTATGTGGCCGAGCAGGCCGGAGCGCAGGTTCTCTGGGGAGCCTCCTTCCAAGAGCTTCTCTTGAACGCTGGCCGGGCAGAAGGAGTAGTCTATGAAAGCGAGGGAGTTAGAGACGAGGTCAGAGCACCTGTCGTAGTCGGAGCGGATGGTCCTCAATCGCATGTCCGAACTAGCCTTGGCGTTGAGGTGAAGACAAAGAAGTACCCTGATTCATTTCTGGTCGGACTCGTCGGTCCCGTTCCAGGCTTGGAGGGCAGAGCGCGCCAGTACCAGCATCCGGGAAAGATGCTTGGGATAATGCCTTCTGGTCCAGATGCGACCTATCTCTTCCATTGTGTGGGTCCGCGTAGTTTTGATAGTGTGAAGAAGGAGGGTTTGGGGTCTTTTAGGGCGGAGGTTGTTCAGGCGGCGCCGGAGATGGCGGACGCATTTACAGGTGTTGAAGCATGGACCAAGATGGCATACTTTACGCCCTCGTTCATGCAGGTCAACAAGTGGGTGGGAAACGGGATCGCACTGCTCGGGGATTCAGCGCACACTTTCCATCCGCACGCCGGACAGGGAGTAAACCTCGCACTGGAGGACGCGGTGGTGTTGGCCGAAGTGATCGAGAAATGTAAGATAGCGGGAGACTTCTCACAGACGGCATTGCTGGAATATCAGACCCAGCGGAAAGTGCGCGCTGACGTGATCGGGAAGCATGCGAACTATACGGTGACGTATGCGCTGAGCGATAACTGGCTGATAAAACGGCTGAACAAGAGAGCCCTCCACAAACTCAACAAGGACAAGAAACTGCAGAAGAAGGCGTTGGAAATTACTGCCGGGATATTCGAGAAGAAGCCCGGACTCGTGGCCTTGGCGAAGATCGGCGGAATACTTCCCTGAACCACCAGCTCACGCTCTAACGTCTACAATACCAAAGGCACTCGCGCGTCCGGAGAAACCGCTCTTGCGTCGCGAGATGTTTTGTACAAAACCCCCTCCTCTTTCTAGATGAAATTTCCTATCTGGTACGGTTTCTGGACGAGACAAGTGATTCAGGGCACATCCGGGCTTAAAGTTATGGCAAAAAGATGGGAAGCCTAGCGACATTCCCGACGATTTCTAAGGCAAGATACGGAGGTTTCCAGATTCGAGAATAGGGTCGACAATAGGCTGAATTCCCTCCTCTCTACGGAACAAGGTATGATGTCCCGCTATCGAAACATAGCGTTGCGTATGATCTTCCTTAGACGTTCTTGCGGGATGTCCGTATCCCTGGCTCCCGTAAAGCCCCGAACTTCGCAAATATGCTCAGAACGTATAGGCCGGAAGGAATTGGATTCGGACCAATCCCGAAATGGGGGTGAGCCTTTGCGATGCTCCTTTGGGGTTGCGGGTCTGTCGGTCGGAGCTAGCCGAATGGAATCAGTTCAACAAACGCGGCGAATGATGTTTCCGGTCCGCTCAAACTGATCAGCGGGCCAACAACGACTCCAGGGTTACCCGTTAGGTCGGCTATTCCTGCGCTCACGTCGCCTGTCCCACTATTCGTCACTGCGCTGATTCTGAGAAGGCCAGTGTTCTGGCTCAGGGTTGCTGTGCCCGTTGCTCCCACAACTCCTACTGCCCAGTGGATTCCTGGCTGGTTTCCGAACGCTCTGTGGTATTGATTGGTGTCTATTGTGGCGCAGCAGTTACCCGCATTGAGGGCGACCGCCCCGATGTCTTGGACGCCTGAGTATCGACTGACTGCAATTACGAACTGCGTAGTTAGATTGTTCAACACGACCGTGAGCGTGGCACTCCCCGCCACGGTTACATTCGCGTCCCAAATGTCGATTGCAAGGCTCGTGTCCGTATCGGTGGCGAGGTGCCTGTAGGTGTTCCCCAGACTGTCAGTCACGCTCCTTACTGAAGAGAAATACCCGGCATGAATTGAGACTACAACAACGACCAAGTCACCACGTACCACTGGTAAGACAGTGGTCCCTGTTCCAGCTCTGGTGAAGGGCTGAGCGACGGCCGACTGAAACACGATAGCAGGGGGGGCTTGGACAATGAAGCTTCCCAGCATCATCGTAGGGTGGATGGAGCAGTAGTAAGTGTATGTTCCGGCTGCAAAACTGACCGTGAACGTGAACGTTGTGGGATTAGTGGGAGTGAACTGGCTTGAGCAAGGGTCGGGTCCGGGTGGACAGTCCGGGGTTACTCCATTTCGGTCCACGTCGACGAAGAATAGATGTGTCGTGTCGGTGCTTGTCAGCTTTATCGTAAGAGTGTCTCCTTGCGTGACTGTAATGGTTGGATTAGGGTTGGTGGAAGCATTCCAAGCGTTGAATGTGCCAACTAGCGATATTGTCCGTGTTGTTGCCGCGTGGGTCTCATGAATTGGAGCGGTGAGCACCGGCATTGAGAGGGTTAGTGCGGATAGAATAATCAGTACTGTTAGGACTGCTACAAGGGGTGACCGATTCCCGATTTGCAATACCTGAACCTTCTACAGCGGTCGTGAGTTAATAAGCTATTCGGCGAAAGATGGGAGAAGACCAGAACGATCCGGGAACGTCGGATTTCTTGAAAACGTGTGTACGCGCGAAACACCCTCGCGACAAACGATTGGCAATAGACGGACGATACAAGTTACGTGTGAGCACTATCATTACCCGATGGGTTAGTGTTTCTATCCCTCTTGATTTGCAGGTCTTCTCGGTCTTTTTTCCGAGTGGTGCTCGTCTTTTCTGTATTGAAGTCAGGGATTACTGGCGAATCATCAGCGAGAAGCGAGTGAGATGTCTCGTTGTCTCACTTGTCATCGTTTTCCTTCGCTACCTGATCCTTGACTGACTTGAAGAAATCAGTACTCTCTATTCGTCCAGCTTCCGACCGGACAGCGTCCAGGTCAATCTTTAACCTGGCATGTGTTACCTTGCGACGTCTGAACGCGAAGAATACAGCAACTAGTAGCAAGGCTAGGAGGGCGGCTATTATACCGAAATAATAGAGAGGGAAAGAAGCACTCCCACCAGACGCATTCTGAACAGTGATGGCTCGCGTCGCAGAGCCAGTGTTGGGAGGCGTCGGAGAGTCTGATGCCGTGACGACCAGAGACCAGAGCCCACCAGTGTCCGAAGGTCGCACTGTATAGGTTCCGATCCATAATCTCAGGGATGTGTCGAAAACAACCGGAACAGTATCGTTGATCGTGGGCGTCCCGCTGTAGAGTAAGTAAGCTTTCACAGTGCCCGGCTGGAAAACCGTACCGTCAGGATACGTGACGTTCGCATTGAACGTAAGCTGTTGACCCA
>VBAY01000230.1 GCA_005883085.1 Candidatus Bathyarchaeota archaeon | reverse complement strand
GGAACGCCCACTAGCTCTAGAACGAGGGTTACGACCAAAACGACAACATAGAGTCCGCAGGAGATTAATGGCATTGCAACTAACCAATTTGACGAGCTTGTAATTCGTCCAGCTCTCGATAACTTTTTCAGACTGGAGAAGAATCCATCTCTCGACCTCAACCCTGCAGCGAAACAAGCGACGAAGATCAGGATGCAAACCGAGGTTAGGAGCCATAAACTAACACGCACAGGAAATGCGGTGTCCCGTGAGTAAATGTAGAAAACCCCTAAGACAGGGCGGCCGCTGGAACTCATCAGATCGCTAGCTAGTTGGGTTGCTGTAACTAATGCAGACGCCATTCCCATTGCAACCATGTACGTAAAAGAAACGAACAACGCTGCTATGGCCGATATCCAACCAAGAACGGCCCGTGAGGTTGGACTCATGAGGTTTGGTTGCTAGCAGACTGGTATTTTGCCTTCGGTCAGGCGTTTTGTGAAGTCGTTAATGTTGTTCAGGTCGGATTTTGCGATTTCTGAGGCGGCTTTGGAGACCTGTTTCAGCTCTACTCCCTTGTCGAGGATGAGTTCTACCCCCGCGACTTTGGGTTCGTTGATGGGTTTTCCTATTTGGCTGAGTAGCCAGACATAGACTTCTCTCACGCCTGAGACTTTTTGGTGGACATGTTGGGCTATTTCGTAAGTCAGAAGATTGTAGATCTTTCCGACGTGGCTGACAGGGTTCTTGCCTGCAGCTGCTTCAGAGCATGTAGGACGGTTAAGCGGTATGACGCCGTTGACTCGGTTTCCTCGGCCCACTTGGCCACCGTCGCCGTCGTCTGCGGAGGTTCCGAGGACAGTCAGGTATATTCCTCCCATTCCCCGTCCCCTTTTGTCCAAGGTGTTGATGTCGACATTCACCCCATCAAATTTCACTCTCGACTTTACGAAGCGCGTTACGTCTTCGACGACCTCCGCCTTGCGCTGGAAGTATTGATTCTCGTTCTCGATAAGTCGGTCAACAAAAGCCATGGCGATTGTAAGGTTTAGATCTCCGCCCTCCCTTGAACCCATGATCTTGACGTCCTCGCCAGTTTCAGGGAATTCTTTCTTGAAACTGGGAGAGTTGATGTATCGTTCTGTGTGGAGGACGATTCTCTCAGTATCGGTTAGCGGCGCGTACCCAACTGCTGCTGATGTGTCGTTTGCGCCGTAGAATTTTCCCTTTCGGCTGAATATGTCTCGTAGGGCCTCTGAGCCTCGAGCTAGTTCGACTTGGTACCGAACGTGTCTTTCAGGGTCGACGAATCGGAGGTTCTTCTTGAACCATTTTTTCGCTGTCGAGACGGCAATCTCGTCTATAGGAACCGGGTCTCCATCAACCTCGTATGTAGCTCGATCCCCGAAGACCATGAGCATTGGACGTTTGACTTCACCGCCTCCGAAGTTTCTTCTGACTGCCCCTGCTGCTAGGAGTGCTTTGTCGATGTTGTGGTGCATGACTATCCCATATCGTTTGATGTATTCTCGACTTAGGGAGATGGAGACTTCGTTCATGACGGCGTCACATATGTGGTCGGGATGTCCGAGCCCTTTTCGCTCGACAATTTCGAGTTCTTGTTCGCCGACGGGGGTCTGTCTTAGTTCGCTGACAATTAGGCCCATTTTCTCAAACTCAAGAGTTTGAACGTGGTCGCGGCGAAGTTCTGTTATTAACGTTTGTTAGCCTATTCTCAAAGGAATATTTTCCGAGAAAATTACTTCTTGCGTGCGGCCGTCACGATCGAGATCACATCACGGTCCCGGAGAAGATAGTCGTTGGGGAGCCTGAGACCATCGCGCGTGTCAATCGCATAGAGCATTTTCTCTGCTAGCTCTGAATGTATCTCCTTGGCTAGGTCTTTTGGAGTGTACTCGCGTGGAACTAGGAAGGCATCGGGTAGGACGTTTCCTTTCTTGTCAGAGAAGGTCTTTGGATCTTCTACTGGATATACGGCGTTCATTCCTAGAAGCTTGAAGACTGCGGAGTTAAGGGCGAACTCAACTCCGGTCCTCATGAGTTTGGTCATTACCTTCTGTTGTACGTATGCTAGGGCCCAGGCTTGGTCCTTGGATATTCGTGATTCGTCCAGGACCTTGAATGTCTCTTCACCCGGAACGTATTCTATCAGTCCTTTTTCTTGGGCTCGTTTGAGTGCGAGTTCTGCTTCGCTGGAAGCAGGTATGACGAGCTGGGAGTTGAATTCCTCGTGGAGTTTCTCGAAGTTCTTCTCGGAATAGGCGAGGTCCATCTTGTTGGCGATGATCAACGTTGGCTTTGATACCGATCGTATGTTTTCAGAGAATTTTCTAGAATCTTCGTCTTTCCAGTCCTTCGGGTGTTTT
>VBAY01000024.1 GCA_005883085.1 Candidatus Bathyarchaeota archaeon | reverse complement strand
GCAGAGAACTCGGCATTGTTTGGGTCGTTATGGGAATGGGATTGTACATCTACTTTAGACGGAAGAATCGCTTGCCCCTCCGCGGACGTGCACCTCCGGAGCCCAGGGAAGTGTCTAGCCCTGGGAAAGGAGAAAGGCCTATTCTGTCTCCCTGAGCTTTTTCTCTATGAAGTCTAACTGTCTTGTAAGGAACTTCTTGTATGTTCTGAGAAGCTTCACCTGCTGAGGCTTAGTCTGCTTGTCGATTGTGGTCATGGTCCGACGGAAAGTCTCCACAGTCTCTTCTAGCCCGGCCGACACTTTTGGACCTGTGTCTTGCACGAACTTCTCTGTAGAAGTTTTCAGTGTCTTGCTTGCTGCAACAAGGTCCTTGCTCAATTGTTGGAGGTCTTTTCGCATGGCCTCGAGGGCTTCCTTAGCCTCGCGGCGCACTTCGTCTCGCATATTCTTCTTTTCTGACATCTCTGACTCTGAGAATTGTCATCTGAAGATAAAGCTTCGAATTTGAACGGTTTCATCTGAATTCATATTAGACTCGTGGTTGGGCTGCGGGGCATGAAAGGGGTTCGGGACATGGTTTACTCAGCGTGGAAGGAGGGGAAGCCTCCTAGCCCTGCGATCGGGACGCTGGGGATTAGAGTTCGCAGTATAGAAGAGAGTAGAGCGGTTCTCGAAATGGACGTGGACGAGCATTTGCACAACTTGTCCGGGACGATGCATGGGGGAGTTATGGTGGATATCGCGGATGCCGCGATGGGGATCGCGGTGGCGTCGACGCTGAAGGAGGATGAGGACATGACTACGGTTGAGTTGAAGATGAGTTTCATGCGCCCTCACGTCAAGGGGCGGTTGGTTGCGGAGGGGACGATTGCAAAGAGGGGCCGCCGCATCGCTTTCACCGAGGCAGTTCTCACGAACGTGAAGAAGGAGATCATAGCGAAATGCAATGGGACGTGGCTCATAATGTCCGCTTAGCTTGGCCTTGCCATGTCGTCAAAGCGTCCTGTTGAACTCGGTAGAGATGCGAGGCTCTTCCTCCTCTTCCTATCAGAAATCAATCTTGTAATGGGGGTTCTGTTCTTTGTCTATCCGAGCCTGGTGATCGGTCTATGGCCTTGGACTGTGAAGGCGTTGGCGGTACGGTTCATCGGCGCGATATTCCTAGCGATTGCGTTTGGCTGCTGGTCCGCTCTCAGAGCTAAGATCTGGCAGAGAGCGAAGATTCTCGTGCTGGTCGGAGGAACTTTTTTTGGAATCACATCGATTGTCTCGATCGTCCTCGCAATATCACAGAGTGGCGGATACGTCATCTCCACTTGGACAGGATATTTCCTCGTCGCAAGTATGGGGAACTTCTATCTGTTGAACCGACATGGTTGGCCTCGGAAGCCTCAGGATAGATTGGGCTCTGTTCGACCTTGGAAGATTGCCCGTTGGTTCTTCCGGATCCAAACCGTCATTGTCGGGATATTCGGCATCATGATGCTCTTGCTGCCCGATCTCGCCCAGCACGAGTTCTGGCCGTGGATGGTATTGACTCCTACTCTGCAAATGTTCGCCGGCTTGTTCTTGGCCACGTGTCTGGCGACTGCATGGGCATCTTTGCAGACTGACGTTGGTAGGATCAGGGTTCTGTTGCCGCTGGACGTGATCTTTCCAAGCCTCGCACTTTTGGCTGTCGGAATTCACTGGGACGTGATATCAATCCAAAGCCCCGGCGCGCTAGTAACGGGCGTATGGGTTTTCATCTACGCTTTCGTAGCGGTCGGATCCGCTTACCTCTACTTTTCATCTAAAAAACAAGAGTGATGTAATCTGGAAGATTTTCTGATGCCAGGAAATTAGATTTGAGCGCCACAGATATGCCCAAAGACGAGAATCTTATGAAGGCGCGATATGGAGAGTCGTGTGGGACAGCACTCTCATGTTCAAACTCTTGAACTAAATATCCCGATCGCCATTGTCTTAACAGTTGGAAAATGGCATCGCAAGTACCGTTGCTTACGCTAGCGAAATTCCTAGTCCTGATCGGAGGCATTGTTCTCTTGGTCGGAGGAATACTACAGGCTGTTGACGTGAGAGCTCCAATGGATTTCGGTACCAACTTGGCCCGATTAGGAAGTTTCACAGGGATAGTCGTAGGAGTCCTCGTAGGAATATTGGCACTAGTGGGATCAAGGGAAGTGGTCAATCCTGCATGGAGCCTCATCCTTCTAATACTCGGCTTATTCGTTGGAAGCCTCGGCGGCATACTGGTCTTCATCGGGGGGCTGATCGGCCTCGTCGCCCACTACGTGAAAACCTGATGAACCGATAGATTCGAAGCGAGGTGATCATTCTTAGAGATTGAAATATACAATTGCGGTTGCAAGGTCCGCATCTATGCGGTGGAATTTGGGGAGTCGAAGAATGACCTTACAGAGCGACCTAGCGTTATCTCAGATTACAGCCCTTGTTCCAAGCACCGGAATGCGCATAGGATTCCGACTCAAGAGGCTCGTCTCTTGAAGGTCAGGGGCGAACATGAGGCCTTTCTGAACGAGTAAAGACCGCCTGTCATCAAGGATTCACTCTTATTATTCGGTCGATGGCGCGGACCCTAGTTCTTTTTCCTATGCAGCAGGTAGAGCGCTCCGAGTAGAATGGATACTGAAACGGCTCCGAATAGGATTGGGTTCGAGGACGCAAGTTGAATGCCCACCTGAACTGCTGGGCTCTCTGTGACGCCTCTCAAGTACGGTATTTCGTATGCTCCTGTAACATATCCGTATAGCCACACAGCTGCGAAGCCTCCCAGAAAGATTACGAGTGCACCCCGAGCGGAACCTCGACTTCGGGGTCTAGCCTCGACAGCAGTCTCGTTAGATCCCTGGAACTGGGCTGCCTCTTCCATCTCAAGAGCTGTTTCTTCGGGCTCTTGTGGATGTGCGTGTTTCGTCAGACTGTTCAAAATATCATCCCTCGTAACGTTGGCCGCTCGAGGTATAGAGGAACCCTCAGGTCGCTTGCTCTGGCCGGAAAAACTGAACCGGTGTCGTGGCCTCGGGGGTTTCTTCGAATCCGACCCCAAATGTACCTGTCCCCCATTATTCCATAGGCTTCGTTCAATTTGGGTGTAGACGTACTGTCGAGCCTCGGGCTTCGGACAGACGTAACCCTCTCGGTGCACATCACATAGAGTGGTCCGCCTTGGACTCTTATGTTCCGAGAAATTGACGGTTCGGGCCGATTTCGCGTTCTGTTCAATAGTGAAGAACACGAAACCCGTTAAATCCATGTCCGGTGAAGTCGGGGGTCTAGCAATGTCCAAACCAGGCACGGTCAACTTTCCCAGAATCAACCTGATTTCCCTTATAGCCGGCGCTCTCGCGCTTGCCAGCGTCTTTCTCCCGTGGTGGGGTATAGACGCATCCGGCTTCGGTTCCTCCGTCTCCTCCCGCTGGACCCTCTGGAACGGACCCTCAACGGACGGTATCTTTAGAGGTTCAACGCAGCCATATCCGACCTTGACCTCAGCAAGCCCGATAATCGGGGCCCTAGTAGTAATCTCCGTTCTTCTGGCTCTAGCTGGAAGTTTCACATGGAATATTCGGCCTCTGATTGGGAGCTTCATACTCAGCGTTCTGACGCCTATCGCATATCTGGGAGTGGTCAGCTACGCTGTCACGAACTCCTGCGGTGGTCAGTCGAACTGTCTGAGCGGACCCTTCGGCACAGAAACTGTTCTCGGAATTACTCTGAACTGGGGCTTCCAGATAGGCTTCTATCTCTACCTTTTCGCCGGAGCTCTGACGCTGGTCGGGCTGGGCTTCCATCGAATCTTCCACAAGACAACTTCAACACGCGAGACTCCCCAAAGCTTCTGTGTCAACAAGCTAGGCTCAGGTCCAAACTGTGAGGCCCATTGTCGTCGGGCCAGAGTATGTTCTAAATTGGGGGAATTACTTGGTATCATTGAACCGGTGTTAGTCCTCTGTCAGCGACACGTCCCGACGCCCAGGCCTTGGTTTTCTTAGGTACGGGTGGCGCAGATTGTACTCCCCGCGTTGGATGTTTGTGCGACATATGCACGGAAGCTCGTCAAAAGAAGGGAAGATACACCCGTAACGGGCCTAGTATGTTCTTTTCCGGTATCGATTTGCTTCTTGATACTCCGGAAGACGTCGCTCACAGTCTGGAAAGGGAGGATATTCATCACGTGTCTCATCTGCTCTACAGTCACTGGCATCCTGATCATACAATGGGTCGTCGTGTTCTAGAACAGCTCAATCTGAACCTTCGAATGAGAACGAAAACGATTACGGATGTTTGGTTACCGTCATGGGTCCGCGAGGACTTTCGAAAAATGCTTGGTCTGGAGGATCATTTCCAGTTCTTTGTGAAGATGGGGATTGTGCGGATTCATGAGTTTGCGGAGGGTGAAGCGGTCGAGCTTGGCGATGCAACCGTGAAGGCTTTTCGTATGGCTCAGCCGGGTCTCGCATCGTACCTAGTCCACCTGAACGGGAAACGGGTCGTGCTTGCCCTTGATGAGATCAAGGATTGGAATCCCGGGAGTGAGTTGTTGGAGCCGGATGTGCTGGTCCTCGAGACTGGCTGGTTTGAACAAGATAAGCAGGGCGAGCAGATTATCCCAACAGATCACTGGATTCGCAAGTCAGAGGCTTCTTTCGAAGAGACCCTCGAACTTGTCCAGAAGATCAATCCACGGTTGGCGATTGCAACGCATATCGAAGAGTTGAACGGTCGTTCATATGCTGACTATCGTGAACTTGAGAGGAGGTTCAAGAAATACAGGTTGCGCTTTGCGTACGATGGGTTTCGAGTCTCGCTCTGAAGAGTGTCATCGGGTTAGAATCTTGACTCTCTAAGCTCGAGCGAAAAGTGGGTTTAGGACTCGGAACGTTAACATAACGCTTGCGAGTTTGGGATGGCATGTCTGGACAGAGGACTCTCTCCCTTCCGACAAGGGAGTTCGATCCCACCGACTATGCGAGGCTGGCTGAGATTTACAGTGCAAACTATCCAGACTATCCTCGTAGTGTCGGCGAGTGGCGTTCTAGGGATGAGAGCTTGGACAGGTCGAAGTACCATCTGCAAAGATACTCCTTTCTCGAGAATGATGTGATTGTCGGATTCGGAGTTGTGTCGCATGTCACTGACATGTTTCATCCGCGCAAGTTCTGGGTCGAGATACTTGTCGATCCACTATCGCAGGGAAGAGGAATTGGGGCCACGATCTATGAGAGACTAGGTGGTGAACTGAAGAAGCTGAACGCTGTTACGGCCTGGGCTGGAGGCAGAGAAGATCTGCCGAGACTCACCGGTTTCTATCAGCGGCGAGGTTTCATGCAAAGGCAGATCGCGTGGGAGTCACGTCTTGACGTGTCCAGAGTGGACTTTGAGCAATTCCGAGAGTATTCTGAGAAGGTGCAGAGGCAGGGAATCACACTTACGACTCTCGCCGAAGCGCGGAGCGAAGGTCAAGATTCACTGAAGAAGCTTCACGAGCTTGTCCAGGTTATCTCGGCTGACATGCCAAGCGTAGCGTCTTTCACTCCGACCTCGTACGAACAGTGGGAGGCGTTCGAGCTCAAGAATCCGAATCTCCTGCCTGAGGGTTACATGATAGCGAAGCACGGTTCCAACTACGTTGGACTCAGCACAGTCTGGCGCATCGATAAAGAGCCTAGAGGCCTCGTCCAGGGAAACACGGGTGTTAGACGTGAATATCGTGGAAGGGGAATAGCGATCGCCCTGAAGCTCGGAGTCATCGATTTCGCGAGACGGAACGGGTACGAGAAGGTGAAGACATGGAACGCATCCGATAACGTGCCGATGCTGGCGGTCAACACGAAGCTCGGCTTCAAGCGAGAAGTCGGCTGGATAACGATGGAAAAGGTCCTCGCCTGAAGACGTTAGGGCAACGTTTCTTGGTCCGTTTCGCCTCTTCGCGTCGTCCTTGACGGAGTAGGTACTCGGAGAAACAAGTCACTTCGAGGCTGAGGCTCTGGTAACGACCAGCAAATTGGCTAACTATGTCAGCCTTGTATGGAATACCAAGGGCAGGGAATGCGGGACTTGACGACCTGGGAAGAACCTAGAGAACTGGACACTGACAATGAGGCTGTGATCAGTCTCTACGACGGTATCAAGAAAATACTGGAAAAGCAGCCGAAGCCTAAGTCCAAGCCAAGCTCTGGCATCCCTAGAGAAGCAAGACACATCTTACGCTGCGGTCGAATTCTCAAGATCGATATCGAACGGAAACTCGTCATCGTCACGGTTATGAAGACGGATGGCGAGCTTCACCAGCTTCGAATAGAAGCCAACCAGGACTAACCGAACACCGGGTCAGGTCTGGGGATACTTTCGGATTACTCCGTTTCTACCTCTCTTGCGACGCGAGGGTCGGTCGCTAAGACCCCCTATTTTCCTGAGCGATTTCCTGTCTGGCACTGATTCTGGGCGACTCACACGATTCAGGGCAGGATTAAGGCTGGGATGATAATGGAAAGAAGACGACAATTCCGAACGAATTTCGCGAGAGTTCATAGAGGGTTTCCAGAATCGAGTTCAAGGCTGATAATGGGCGATTTTGCGAAATGGAGTGGTCCCTCAACCACTCTCGCGTCGCGAGGTGTGCTGTGCAATACCCCCCTCCTTTTTTCTGGAGAAAATTTCCTGTCTGGCAATGATAATGGGCGAATATTACAATTCAGGGCAGGGTCTGGGCTTTGATCACAGAGCATGTTAACGTGTAATCTAGGTCAGTTCCCGAACGATTCTAGGGCGTGTTGTGGGGCGTGTCCCAGATTCGAGATCAGGGCTGAAAACGGGCGATTCTAGCCGAAAATCCTCTAGGTCGTACTAGACGTCGATTCTTACCCGGTATTCTCCGAAGGCGTCCCTTAGAACATCGCTGATCTCGCCCACGGTACAGCCTGAATTTACAGCGCTCAAGATATCGCCTACGAGATTGTTATGATGCTTCGCAGAACTTGACAGGCGTCCAAGAGCATTTTTGACCTGCCCTGTATTTCTTGAGGCTTTCATCTTCCTTAGCTGTCTCACCTGATTTCTCTCGAGCTTCGGGTCGATGCGCTGGATTTTTGGTCCACTGCTTCCCTCGGTAAACTTGTTGACTCCGACAATAATCGTTCGGCCTTCGTCAACCGATTTCTGGAACCTGTAAGCGCTTTCCTGTATCTCGCGATGGACAAATCCGGATTCTATCGCTTTTCTCGCGCCGCCTAAATCTTCTACTTTCTCTAAGAGACGAGTCGCGTCGGCCTCAAGGTTTCTTGTCAAGGATTCCAGATAGTAGCTGCCAGCTAGTGGATCCGCTGTTTTGGTCACTCCTGATTCGTGGGCAATTATCTGCTGGGTCCGTAAGGCAATCTGGACGGACTCTTCGGTTGGTAGAGATAGTGCCTCGTCTCTGGAATTTGTATGTAGAGATTGTGTTCCACCGAGGACGCCTGCAAGGGCTTGGATTGCGACCCGGACAATGTTGTTGTCAGGCTGCTGCGCGGTCAAAGTCTCACCGCTTGTCTGGGTGTGAAATCGTAGCTTGCAAGATTCAGGATCTTGGGCTTTGAAACGGTCCTTCATGATCCGGGCCCAGATTCTACGGGAAGCTCTGAATTTCGCGATCTCCTCCAAGAAATCGTTCCTGCACGCAAAGAAGAAAGAAAGTTGGGGAGCGAACTGATCTATCTTGAGACCTCGTTCAAGAGCCACCTTAACGTATTCGATAGCGTTTGCAAAACAGAATCCCAGTTCTTGAACCGCGTTCGCGCCTGACTCGCGAATATGATAGCCGCTGACACTTATCGGGTGCCAGCGGGGCATTTTGTGGGCGCAGTATTCTATGAGGTCGACGGAGAGTTTCAGCGATGCTTCCGGAGGATAGATGTACGTGTTCCTCGCAATATACTCCTTCAGAATATCATTCTGTGTCGTTCCCTTCAACTTGTTCTGAGGGATGCCCTGTTCCATTCCAACGGCAATATAGAGAGAAAGAAGGATTGGCGCGGTGGCGTTGATCGTCATGCTCGTGCTCACACTTCCCAGGTCAATGCCCTCGAAGAGACGCCTCATATCATGGACGCTGCTGATCGCGACTCCAACTCTCCCAACTTCTCCAGCAGCCCTTGGATGGTCTGAGTCGAGACCGAGCTGTGTTGGCAGGTCGAATGCTGTGCTGAGCCCGGTCTCACCGTGAGATATCAGATACTTGAAGCGGCGATTAGTTTCTTTGGCGGACCCGAAACCCGTGTATTGACGCATGGTCCACAACCGGTCCCGATACATTCCATCGTAGACGCCACGCGTATATGGGAACTGGCCCGGTTTCCCCAGTGACCTTGTCCAGTTCGGTGGAATATCCTTTTTCTCGTAGATTTTTTTGACGGGGATCCCAGAGTCTGTTGTTACAGGGTCAGTCAAGAGTGATCTCCTAACTTGGATATGATTTCCACAAGCCTCGATGCAGCTGTCTCTGGATCCAGTTCACGTTTGACAACTCTTCCAACTAGAGCGTCGAGTTCTTTCTGATCGCCGAGACGCTTGACGGTTTGATGATAGAAATCTGAGAAAGCGGCATCTACTAGCTCCGACTGGATCCTTTTGCTCAATCTTTTCTGCCTGAGGCGTGCGGTATCCAAATGTTTCTGGAATTTTTCGATTGCATCAACAACCGCTGGGACACCTGTTCCCTTGACTGCTACAGTTTTCAGAACTGGTGGCCTCCATCCATCTTTTTCTTGCAGACCGCTGGCGATGTTGTAGATCGTCTTCGCTGGGTTGACCAGGTCTGACTTGTTGATGACGAACAGGTCGCCAATCTCGGCGAAGCCTGCCTTGAACGCCTGGACCTCATCGCCCAGCTGCGGCATCAGAACGACAATCGTGGCGTCCACTGTCGA
>VBAY01000219.1 GCA_005883085.1 Candidatus Bathyarchaeota archaeon | reverse complement strand
TAGGGCGTTATCGATAACCTCTTTCAGCTCGTCCATCGCGGAAATGTCGTGGGTTACTGCGCCTCTCTGATTGACGATCTTCGACTTTCTCAATACACTAGCCATGTCTGCTTCCGCGAAACCACAGAGCTTCATGAGACTGATTAGATACAAGGACGTTTTCCCATCAAGGGATTCCTTGGAAGCACCAATTAACTTAGCAAGTTCTGAGCGGTAGATGTTTCCCTGTTTCGAGGTCGCAGCATGGACGAGGTCTTCTAGAATCGGGACAGGGACTCGGACGAGGATGGCCATCTACAACGCCCTGACTCCTGTAAAATCTATGTTTCCAGAGAGATAAGTTAGGGGGGTAGAAAAGAGGTCTGGTACGTTCCCCTCCGCCAGCCTTGATTCTTGATGCTACGTCATTAGAAGTGTGAGTGTTGAGGAGTGAAGTTAATAGCCTCAACTAGCTCTTCCTGTTCTGAGTCGAAGAGCTCGGGGCGTTAGAATGGCTAAGCTGGAAACGACATGCATGCTGGAGAGCTTTCGAAGGTTCATGATAACGAGCACGTGTCGTTCCTTTATTCCAAGCGAGTACGGGGCGGACCTTTCCGTGTTCCCGGAACGAGCCCGCGAACTAGGAACAATGTACGTTGAGGCAGAGGACAAGGTGACTTTGAGCCGGGCGAACGATATCAGCTTCGTCCGCGTCAGCTATGTTCTAGGGATAATCTACAACTCCAAAAGTGGGCACACTCAGCTAAAATGGAGACATGTTAGAGGCGACCAGGGAAGACTGAGCGGAGAGGCTAGCACCAACACGATGGTTAATCTCTACGAATCCGGCGCGCTTGACAAATCCTTCATTAGAACAATTGCTGCCCAGATACACTGACAAAAATCCGCCATCCCTATTTTCTTCTCCAAATGAGGCGAGTGAGTATTGACCCAGCGCGAGTCACGGTTTCTGAGCAAAGCCCTCACTCCGTGTTAGCGGATGACGTCGGTGTAGCCCGGGGCTAACCTTCAAGGCAGTTACAATATCCTTTATCTCGACAGCTGAATCCGTGAAGACCCGAAGGGTGGGTTGGACTGCCAAAGTCGTTTGAGACTGGAATCGATGCTGTGGACAAAGTCCTTCCAAAGGGGATACCTAGAAACAGCCTTACTATTCTGGCAGGAGACCTTGGGACGGGAAAGTCTGTGCTGATGGAACAGCTCCTCTACAGTATGCTGAAGGTGGAGAAGGAGCCGTGCATCTACATGAATTTTGAAGGACCTCCAATAGCACTTCGGCAGGATATGGAGTCATTCGGCTGGGACATCGACCGGTATTTGGATTCTGGACAGCTCAGGTTTCTGGACTGCTTCTCTTTCAGAATGGAACCAACTGAATCTCCGAAATATTCTCACTTTGTTAAGGACCCGAAAGACCTTCACTCGGTCACGAGCGCGCTCTTCACGATGATGGAAGAAATGAAGATGATGGGAAGAGGTGCGGTCTTTGTCGATTCCTTGACAGAGATGTTTACACTTGTTCAGGAGGAGAGGCCGTTGGTCTTCCATATGCTTGACGGTGTCAAGTCTTGGCGGGCCAAGGGTCCCAAGGAACGTCTTGTTCCCTTCTTCTGCTCTCACCACACGCCGTTGCGAGCTTATGCTGATCTCGACGATTTACTGTTCTATGTAGTTGATGGAATAGTTGATGTGAGATTCAACCCGGGGTTCGCGGATAGAGGCCTACTCGTCAAACAGTTTCGGATACGCAAGATGAAGGGCGCGCCTCATGAAACCTATTGGGTAACATTCCAAGTTACCGCCTCAGGAATTGTAGAGGTTCCACTCCCAGTCCCTGTACTGACGTCAGACAAGCCTCGTACAAGCAAAAAGAAGTAGCCCTCGGCGAACCTTAGACTGGAAGGGCTAGCAGTGCCCACTACCCATCACCCTCCCGTTTATCATGATAGCGACCATTCGATTCCTACGAGTCACGCCGCCCCTCATAGCGGGGCTCCACGAATCAAGGTGCCATACTCCAAGAATCCAGTTTATGTGGCTGAGGGCTACAGCCCACCCGTAGTCGCCGGCCGCAATTTCGAGTACGAGACAACACCGCAAAACGCTGCCTACTGGCAAGCGCTCACGCTCACCTATAGGCAGGCCATGAAGAAAGAAGCCGACACAAGGGGTATCGATCTCCGGCTTCTCCTCGACGAGCGACGATCAGGAGCTTTCCACTGCGTCGGATGCGGCAAACCCATGGTCATGCGGGAGTTGTTTGCTAGTGGCGACAGGGTCTACCAGTGCTGGAACGGGGACTGCGTGAAGAGAATCATAAGATACCAGTATCAGGCCCAAACTGGCCGCGTTATAGAGGTCACATAGTCGTCTTGTTCGTTCATGTATTAGCCGAGAAGACTGTGCCAAAAAAATCGCAACTGACCCGTACCGATTCCGCTTATAGCTAGTTGTCTATTGCATCCGGGAAACGTGATGGGGTTCGATCTTCAATAGAACCCTCTTCTCGCCTGGTCTTCTATTCTGATATTTTTCAGCGCCGGTATATTTCTTCGCCATTTTATCGATGTGCCCTTCGGCTTCCGGTCCTGTTACCTGTTCGATGACGCGACCTCGAATCATTACGAGCTTGTACGGGTTCCCTTGCTCCGTAATCGCAAGAGCAACCTGTGGATTATTCTTGACGTTTCTGTGCTTCACCCGGCCCACGGCTGTGTTGATGAGCACATAGTGTCCGTCCGTATCGACCCATGTGGGAGTGACTTGAGGCGAGCCATCAGGATTTACGGTGGCTAAGAAGATGAAGTTCTTCCCCTCGAGAATTTTCCGTGCGTCATCATCGAGTTTCGTCATCGTTGAGACAATCAAGTAACTCGCTGAGATAGCCCTCTTTATTAATTTCTTCTAAGGAGTAGTCGTTTCCGTTCATAGAACGTATCGGCTCGGTCGAGCCTCATTGCCCAACTGACCGAACCATCTCGATACCTTCGGCTCTCATTCGAAGTTACGTGAGACTTTAGTCTCGTGTTGGTTCTCGTTCGACAGGTTCTGTTTCGCGGGGAGCAGTCAGGTGCCACAAGCCAAAACGACTAGGTACGCTGTCCTCTTTGCGGTATCGATCATCTCGTTGACCTATGCGGGACTTCCTCCTTCTGCGCATGCCGTTCCTCAGTATTCGTTGACACCTCTCCCGTTCATAACGCAGGAAGGATACTCGATTCTTCTGATTCTGAATGTAGTTGGAGCTTCTCCTAGCACCCTCTACCAGTTCAGCTTCCACGTTCGGGATCCCTCGACAAAGGTTTGGAATTCGGTTCTCGAAAACTATACGACGTTCTCGGGGCAAACGCAGTTCAGCTTACTCCCATCATATCCGAGCGCTTCGTTCATAGGAATCGGCGGGGGCACAAGCTCCCTCGTTGGGCAATACGTCGGATGGGTTAATCAGACGAGGCCTGCATTGGCAACAAACACTGCTGTTGCAGTTACCACCAACGGTTTCTTCTTCATTCTCACGGATAATACCGAGTATCAGAGGACTGACACGGTGGGAATAAGAGCCACAGGATACAATAGCTTAGAACCTGCAACGGTAATCATAAGAACCCAAACGAGTTCGACAGTCGTTCTCAACGCGACGACCGCAGCCTCGCCAACAGGAATAATCACCGTCTCCTGGAAGATTCCTAGAAACGCAATCATCGACAACTACCTGGTCACCATAACAGGCAAAGCTACGGCGAAGAACCCACCGGACGCTCAAGGCTTCGTTATACGAGCTGCCAAAATGTCGATTTCAACGTTCACTTCTAGCAGAACATCCTATGAGAGAACGGAGACAATGAAATTCTCATTCAAGTCATCCTACCCAGACGGACAAAACGCCAACAGCGGAACAGCCTTAGTGGTTCTGACAAGCCCAGGTGGAACCAGCGTATCGCTCACAGCAGTCTACGACAGCGTCGCCCAGACCTTCAACGCAACCTACAAGACGTTCTTTGACAACCAACCAGGCACATGGACAGCATCGCTCGGAGTCAACGGGTTTGATGACGGATTCGGGAACACAGGCCCAACCACAACAGTAACAACGTCGCCTCAACTCCAACTTGCCACCCTCACAATAACCATTGCTTCGAAGTCTTACTTTGCCATTGGTGAACAAGTCAAGTTCAACGCGACAATCCAGTACCCTGACCTAACCGATCTACAATC
>VBAY01000260.1 GCA_005883085.1 Candidatus Bathyarchaeota archaeon | reverse complement strand
CAACATATCCCCAGCGCTCTTCCTGATCGGAGTGGAATTTGGTGTCGACCTCCCATCGCTCGGCATTCTAACAGCTTCGTTCCTAGCAGGCGCTGGAATATTCCAGATCCCCGCCGGGATCGCCTCTGCTCGCTGGGGTCCAAAGAACACCTCCCAGCTCGGAATGCTTCTTCTCTCACTTTCAGGAATAGGAGAGGGATTATCACCCAACTTTCCCGTCTTGATCGTATTCCGATTCCTACTAGGGGTCGGAGCCGCACTTTTTTTTGCACCTGCTATCGGCATTCTAACACCCCTCTTCAAAACCGAGGAAGAGGGTCTGGTGCTCGGCCTTTACAACAGCTGTTTCAACATTGGAGGTGGTTTAGGTCTGTTCGTCTGGGTGATCGTTATCGACGCTCTCAACTGGCACGTAGGGCTGATAATCGGCGGAGTGCTCGGCTTAATTTCGGTCCTCATCGGCCAAATCGTGATCCCGCGCGACAATACCGAGAGAAAGGAGCGTAGGTCGATGCGGAGAGCTTTCCGGAGCCGTAATATTTGGTTTATCGCGTTTGGCGTTCTTGGACTCTGGGGCGGGATCTTCACCTCATCCCAGTTCCTCGAAGGATACCTCAACAAGACGCTGTCTTTTCCAGCTGAGATCGCTGGATTGCTTGCGTCTCTAATCATGTTCGCGAGCATATTCGGGGGTCCGGTCGGCGGCTATCTGTCAGACCAGTTTAAGCAACGAAAAATCTTCATCCTCGTTCCAGGCCTTCTTGCCTCGATAGGAATTGCCCTGTTCGGAGCCTCACCAGCAAACGGGCTATGGTTTGTGATTCCTGCGGTCGGCTTCCTCGACGCAATGGTCTTTTCAACGATGTATGCTAGTGCATCTCAGTATCCCGAGGTGGGACACGAGTATGCACCTCTTGGAATCAGCATTATCAATTCTGTGCAGATTCTGGGAAGCTTCTTTGTTCCGATAGGCTTCACCTTTTTCGCCAGTATGTACAACAGCTTCTCGGCGGGCTGGTTCTTCATGGGAGGGTTCGCAGTCGCAATGATGCTCCTGATTTTTCTTCTTCAAGAACCATTCAAGGCGAGTTCCACATCGTCAGGCTAGCTTGTACAACTCATCTTGGGAGACGGGTTTCAGGGCTTCTCTCTTCCCCCTTCTTACTATAACTCTGCCCTTGCTACGGGCGGTCAGCTTCCCAACCTCCGTCATTTTACGAGGACTCTTCATCAGAGCCTTCTGAACACTCCAGCGTTTGGACCGTTCGACTGCCACAAGGAGTGTCCCAGAACTCATCAGCTTCAACGGGTCCAACCCAAGCGTCAGACAAATGACTTGTGTTGCTGGAGCTACCGGAATCTTCTCCGCCCAAATCTCTATGCCAAGATTTGAGGCTTCGGCCATCTCCCACAAACCGTTCAAGACCCCTCCTTCGGTAGGATCATGCAAGGCATGTACGCCCCTTAGCTTGGCGGCGAGAAGTGCTTCTTCGACAACGCTGATCTGTCGCTGGTAACTTCTAGCCAGTTTCAGCAGTCCTTCGCGGACACCCTTCTTCTTCAGAATTGTTGCTTGATCTCGGGCGAGAATCGCGGTTCCCTCTAGCCCGGCCGTCTTGGTTAGAAGGATCCTATCTCCTGGTCTCCCATTTTCCGCGCTCAGGACTCTGCCCCGTGTCTCTCCAACCATAAACCCCGAAATTATCGGCCGGTCTAATCCTGAAGTTGCTTCCGTGTGTCCTCCAACCACGGCTATCCCAAGTCTCTTCGCCGTTTTGTGAATCTCTCTTGTGATCTCTCTTAGAGAATCCTCTCTAGTTCCTACTGGAAGCAGAATCGTGCATAAGTACCACTTTGGTCGGGCCCCAGCCGTCGCGATGTCGTTCGCGTTAATTTCCACTGAATGTCGTCCGATATGGCTAGGTGTCCCAGTAATGGGATCCGCGGTGAAAACCAAAACCATGCCGTTCTGTTTGACTACGGCCGAGTCTCGACCGACTCCTGGACCAATAAGAATTCTCTTGTCTCCTTTCCCCAAATTAGTATAGACCGCACGCAGCAGAGTTTCCGGTGGAATTTTTCCCGCTGCAAATCTAGTTTGCCTTCCCGATGCCATTTTCCAGATAAATCCTGCCGAAGAATTCTAGATCAGATAGGTCAAAGCCTTGCTAAATCTCTTGGTTCAACCATGGACAGAGAGTTCCCAAGAGCGAGACCTGTAACGGCCACACCCTGCCGTGGCGTCCGCTCGGTCTACAAGAATCTCGGAGCGGCACTGTAAAATTCAATCAAGGCGACAGGCTCTCGACTCAAGGCGGCCACTATTTGCCTGCGAATTTCTGTGGGGCTTTGTCGAACTCTATCTTGCAATGGCTGGAACAGAAATAGAATTTTTCCGTCGTAAGTTTAGCTAAGATTTGGTAGTACGGCTATGCGCCGGTTGGGGGCTGGCTATTGCAATCTCAGGATTTTCGCGAGGAATCGCCCATTTTCTGCCCTGATCTCGAATCTAGGACAAGCCCCACAACACGCCCTAAAATCGTTCGGGAACCGGCCTAGATTACACGTTAACATGCTCTGCGATCAAAGCCCAGACCCTGCCCTGAATTGTAATACTCGCCCATTATCAATGCCAGACAGAAATTTTCTCCAGAAAAAAGGAGGGGGGGTATAGCACAGCACACCTCGCAACGCAAGAGTGTTGAGGAAACACTTCGTTTTGCAAATCGCCTATTATCAGGCCTGACCTCGATTCTGGAACGCCCCCTTCAACTCTCCCGAAATTCGTTCGGATTTGTCCTCTTCTTTCCATAGTCATTCCAGCCAAGACTGAGCCCTGAATCGCCGTACGCGCCTAGAATCAGTGCCGGACAGGAAATGGTTTCTGGAAAATAGGGGGTCTTAGCGAGCGGACCTTGCGTCGCATGAGCGGAGTCCCTCGGACCCGTGCGAAAGTAAAAGTGGTGTTTCTGCGGAGAAAAGTGATAGAGTTCGGCTAGTCTTCATCGCGAGGCGATTTTTTCTTGTAGCCCTCAGCCGGCTTGTCACCTGGTTTCTCTTTCGTCTCTTCGGGCGGTGAGACGAGCGGCGTGGTTGTTTCCGAGGATTTCAGGTCCACAGCCGGAACCTCGGGCTTGTCGATGATGATCGGCGCAGTCGCCTGCTTCTGGTCCAAGACACCAGAAGGCTGTTCAGTGATCAATGGCCTGCTTGGAAACGTTGGACGGACGATAGGACGAGGAAGCTGCCTTCCCAGCGACGCTGGCTTCTGGATCATTGGGCCAACGATTACGCTTGGAGGCATCATTCTAGGGGCTGGAACTGGAATGTAGGGCTGCTTGAGCCCCGGCTCAGGAACAATGCGAGCAGTCTTCTTCGAACCTGTAGGAGTCAGAACCCCCGTAGACTCTCCAACGTACTTGGGACTGTCCTCCCAGCCAGAAGAGGAAGCGACAACCATCTGTTTCTCCGAGAACTTGTCATCAGCATCCCGACTTGACACTGGTGATTTTTCCGAGATGATCAGAGGAGGACTCGGTGAGGCAAGCATCGGAGGCCTCGCTTCCATTCTTGGCGGCGGAATGCCTGTTTCGCTCTGGAAAGGAGCTTCAGAAGCATTCCTTCCCCGAATCTTCGGCGCGGGCGGACCTGCCTCTAGAGGTGTCCTGAACGCTTTCTCCCATGATCCAGGATTCGGCTCTCCAGGCGGTGAAGCCATCGCAGCTACGAAGCTGGGCGACGGAAGGCCTGGAACAGAGACGCTCGATGTGGACGGTGTTCTGATTGAAGGGATCTTTTCCACTCTGAGCTCTGCGACCTGTGCCTCAAGCACCAAGTTTCGTTTCATAAGATTCTCCAGCATCTGCAGCGCTCTCTCCAACCGGATACCCGGTCGAAGCCCACGGTGGAACTTGAAAGCCAAGGTGATCGCAAACGCAGCAAAGATCACGAGAACCGCAATATCGACGGTGGTAAAAGCAAGCTGTGGAAACTTTGTCAGTTGTTCCCCGAGCCCCGCGCTCACCGAGGGGTTGTTAGCGTAGACTAGGAAAATCCAGTACGAGAGCCAGCCAACCAGCATTGTCTCGATCGCAACGAGCTTGATGAGTAATCTTCTCAACTAGACACATCCCACGCCCGAGACGACCGAGTTACCCGTGTGATCGAACAGCCTAATCCTTGCTGTAACCCCCTGTTACTCCTCAAGGTCTCTAAGTCCTCTCTCCGACTCCCCGATCCTTCTTCAACGTCT
>VBAY01000259.1 GCA_005883085.1 Candidatus Bathyarchaeota archaeon | reverse complement strand
GCTTTCCGACACATCCAAGTTGTTCTGAGATGCTTCCATTCTAGAATTCTTCCAGGCACGTTTGATACGTGCTCTAGGTTGATTTTGGGCTCAGCGCTATATAAGGACTGGATTTTGCATCATCCAATCGGGGGACGTTTCTTGGGCAATAGTAGAGATGAGTGGAGCAGCGTAATCCGCGCGATTGAGGCTGCGTCTCCGGTCTACGAGTCAACTAGCGAGTGGATATCCCTGGGGCTTGCTGGCCCTTTGAGGAGAAGAGCCGTCGCGTTTCTTCGATCCCACCGGCGAGAATGGGTTCTGGATTCCGGTGCAGGTCCAGGAGTCTCTAGCCGAATGTTGTTGGAGGATGGATTTGAGAATGTTGTAGGACTAGATCCGTCAGCTAAACTGCTCAGATTTGCGAGGTCAAGTCTTGGAAGACGGTTCTGTCCGATAGTAGGAGTTGGGGAGAACCTTCCCTTCAGAGCGGGTTGTCTGGGAGCTGTCATCACATGTTTCTCGCTAAGGGATGTGGTAAGCTTGGATCGTAGTCTGGATGAGTTCGCGAGTGCTACGCGGCGCGGCGGCGCTCTTGCCGTTGTTGACATTGGCAAGCCTGACAACGGATTTTGGCGTTCCGGGACCAGCTTCTATATCTCGCATGTTATGCCTGTTTTGGCTCGCTTTTGGATTCGCGGAAGGACAGCTGGCAATCCGTTCAGGATGATTATTCCAACTTGGAAGAAACTGCATTCCAACAAGCAAGTCTCCGATCTCATAGAACAGTCATTCGGGCCTTGCGCGCTAAAGAGTTTCTTTTTCGGAGGATTGGTTGTCTTCGAGGCAGACAGATTCTCAGTCTGGAAAGACGCCCTTCGTTAAGACCCATTCACTGTTCAAACACCAACCTTGATTGACTCAAGATTGACTCTCTCTCCCATGTTCTCTTACGCGACAATCTTTCTTCCCTGTAACTATTTTTTCGTGTAACTTTCTCTTTCTGTAACTATTCTTTTTTGCTAACTAATCTGTGACCCCTCGGGGGGGTGATTTTCGCGCGCCCCGCCCTTCATGAAACGCGCTAAAATTTGACTTTTCCAGGTGAGTTTCGCTACAGTTCTTCCCGGTTGAGGATTCCGTGCATTGCCTTGCTAATGATGCGGACGGATACGTAGGATAGTATGAAGACAGTAGCCATGACCGCACCAATACCTAGGGCCTCAATTCCTAGCTGCTGCAGGGCTGCGGATCCCCCGCCGAACAGTAGCCCATCAGGAATCGGGGAGTTCCCCGGAGTGACAGGGTTCCCGGAGGCAATTGCAAAGGTTCTCTGAGAAAAGATGGCGATCATCGCGACTCCGAATAGCCCGCCGAGCAGGTGTCCCGGGAATAGGCCGACAGGGTCTGAGAACCATTTGAATCTGGAGAACCACTTCTCGCAGACGAGGAAGAGGGGTCCACCGAGGAGCCCAAGAATCACTGCGCTTCCGGGACTAACGAAGCCTGCGAGCGGGGTTATGATTATGAGTCCCATGAGTACGCCGTTGGTAGCATAGATCAAGTCCGGCATCTTCTTGATCATCCGATAACGGAAGTACATTATCGAGAGAAATGAAGAAGCCGCGGCAAGGAACGTAGTAAGAACAACGGTCATGGCTGAGTTGTTGAAGGCGAGAACGCTGCCGGGGTTGAAGCCGAACCATCCAATCCAAAGGAGCAAGATCGACAAGGTGAGCCATCCACTGTTCAGCTTGTACGGCACCTGAACGCTCTCGATCCTCCCCCTCTTCTGCTCCTCTCGCCAGATCTGGAGAACGATTCCAAGCCCCGCCGCGCCTGCCGCTCCATGCACCACGAGTCCTCCCGCGAAATCGGCCATGCCGATGCGAGCTAGCCAGCCTTGAGGATTCCAGATCCAAGCCGCCGGGAGATTCCAGATTAGAACGAAATAGACAATTGAGTAAGCGAGGAAGGCCTGCAATTTCATCTTACGTAAGACAACGACCCCGACGAGGGCAAGGGTGACAGAGGCAAAGGCCGTTTCGAAAAGAAAGTAGGTCCCGGTCGTCAGACCCTGTCCGGTTGTGGCCCACCAAGCACCTGTGAGTAGCTGGTTCGCATCAGAAGAGAAGCCGCCAAGGAAGAACCCGTTGTAGACTGGGTTCCCGATTATCCCGTTGATCGTGGGGGCAAAAGCGGTGTTGAAGCCGACAAAGGCCATGAAGAATATGGCCGAGCCGGTAATCAACATTGTCTTGAGGAGACTGATGTCCATGTCGGCGCCAAGCTCTCCCACCTCGAGGAACCCGACAGAGACAGTCATTATGAAGACGAGAAGTCCACAAATGATCACCCAGAGATTATTCGCGAGCACAACTTCGAGAGGAAGAGCTATTGTCTCGTCACCCT
>VBAY01000254.1 GCA_005883085.1 Candidatus Bathyarchaeota archaeon | reverse complement strand
CTCGAAATCCACGCCGCTAGTTCAGGCAGTTCCATTATCAGTGTTAGCACTCAATCCGATTTCTCCAGTCTAGTTCGGTTAAGCGTGACTGTACCCCTTGTTCCTGGCCTGAATGCATCTCTAGGAGCAAAAGATCTAATGATTTCACCGGGCAGACCCGCAACGACACATCTTGACTTTCAAACCCCAGATTCACCTATCCCATTCGTCTATCGGGTAAATATTACAGCGACAAACCAGTTCTCAAGTCATACAGTAACTGTCATCGTTATACCTCCCCAACCCGATTTTATCTTCCTATTGAGCAGCACTAGTCACATGGTTCAAGGGGGCGAGTCCCGAACATTTACCCTCGCAATGACGAGCGTTGACTACTTCAAAGGCCAGCTGGTTCTTTTTGCTTCATCCCGGCTCGGGTTTGAGGAAGTATTCAGCCCTCCTACGATTGCCCTCGATTTCGGCAATTCGTCGACATCGACAATGACACTTACAACTGATGCAAGTTCAGAACCTGGAAATCGGACTGTAACCCTAACTGCCATTGGTACTACATCCATCGGTGCTAGTGTGACGCATATTATCGTTCTAACGCTGACTATTACTCGAGGCCCATCTTCGAATACAATTCTTGTGTTCATGTCTTTGACCTACTTGGGCGCGGGTGCCGTTGGAGCGCTCTCTCTAGCTACTATTCTGTTCGCCGTTAGAAAGGTTCGGAGTCTCAAACAAGCCTGATTCTAGAGCCAACTGACATCCAGATACTAGGTCCTGACAGTTTCTGTTTTTCTCTCCCGGTGCTACTCAAACTAACTAGGAATGCAAGAGTCTCTCTCACTTTGTTTGAAGACGAAAATTGGACCATCAATCCATACAACTGCTCGGAAAAATCGTTGCAGACAGGCCCTTAGTAAAGTTCTCATTCTTCTAGTTGTCAGGTTTATTGTCATTTCTGTAACGTCTTCGCCATACTCGGAAATACGCATCAGGCTTTCGAGGGCCAATCTTACCGCGACCACTGTCTTTTGGTTCAGACGGAAGTCAAATAGCTTGTCCGTCACACCTTCAGCGTCTTTCTCGACTCTCTAAGCAGATATTATTGATGTATTCGCGACTGCTCCGTCAACTTTCGTCAATGACTTCAAGGCATCCTCCAGACCGAGCTGGTCAAGTCGCTAACCTTGGACAGATCTCCGACCAATCGCTGCGGAAGCGGTGACTCGATCTCAGAGGCCATTCTCGCTATGGTCGTTGCGTGATCTGCTATCCTCTCAACACTTTTCGCGGCTGCGTCCCTTGGAATCCCTGTCAGCACAACTCACACCATAACCGGGGCGATCATGGGACTAGGTTCAAACCGCAGACTCTCAGCGGTGAGATGGGGAGTGGCTCGCAGAATAGTCTATGCCTGGTGCTCACGAACCTGCTCGACGCACGCGCTCCCGAAAGAGCTCTATGACTCTTTGCGAAAGATCAAACAATATTGGTGGGAGCGGTTCCCAACCCAGGCGTTGTATATTCCAAGTGGAAGCAGCCGTTTATCATCGTGCAACCAGACCCTTTCATCCTTTGGGACCCACGTCTTGGCCAGGCTCGTCAATGTTTCAAACGCGAGTGGGTAAAGCCGACCCTCTGAGAAAACGTTGTTCGTCACGACCACTAAGTATCCTCCAACCTTCATGATCCCATACACCTCGTCAAAGATTCGCTTTTGTGAATCCAGAAATTCCTCGTAGTCGCTAATGTTTCCAATGTCCTCTGGATCTTCGCTGTAGCTAGTGTCAAGCCCCTTCTGCTTCCGCTCGCGCTGCCGGAGGCTTGCGCGCTTAAGTTGATTCCAGTATGGAGGTGATGTGATGCAGAAGTCGACTTTCTGAACCTTATTTTCGTCCAACACCCTTTGTAAGTTACGTGAATTCCCCTGGAGTACCAGTTGCCGAGTTCCGTAAGAGGGCGGCGCGTCTTCGAGCCGCGACCGGGCCATTAAAGCGTAGCGGGGATTGATCTCTACGCCCACCGCGTTACGCCCTGCAATTCGTGCTGCAAGAAGGGTGCTCCCGGTTCCTACGAAAGGGTCAAGGACCCACATTTTGGGTTTGGTGAAGAATTCCACAAACTCGCGGACAAGGGTTTCGGGAAAGCCGGCGGGATGAATCAGCTTCGTCCTGTCCCGGGGTGGCGGAGTATGTTTGAACCAAGACTTTGTGAACTTGATCCACTCTTTTCCCGAGAGATCATTTAGCCGGTTAACTGGCGTGTGTTTCTTGTGAAGTTTATCTTTGGTTGGCAAGAGTTTTATCGGCGTCCCCATTGTCAGAACCTAGGTTTATTAACGGGTTTCCGGCGGGTGTTCTTTTTACCTGTGGTAGGTCGGACTCTAAGCCGTCCCCGTTCCCGAGGTAGCTACTAATAATTGGTAAAGAAGCAAGACAAGGAGAAGGAACTCTCTTACGACGTATTCAAGCACGAACTTGTCCCCAAACACGTCCTGCTCAAACCTGAAGAAGCAAAAGAAATCCTAGGCCTTTATCACATCAAGCCCTTCCAGCTACCATA
>VBAY01000253.1 GCA_005883085.1 Candidatus Bathyarchaeota archaeon | reverse complement strand
CGTCGTTGACGAAGTCAAGAGCCTAGACGAGGCGTTGAAGAAAGCGAACGACACAGACTTCGGCTTGACCGCAGGAATCTTCAGCAACGATCCGAGCGAGGTTGACAGGTTCTTCAAAAGCATCGACTTCGGAGTCACATACGCTAACAGAAAGGGCGGTGCCACAACAGGCGCCTGGCCCGGCTCTCAATCCTTCGGCGGCTGGAAAGGAAGCGGGGCAACAGGCAAAGGAGTCGGCGGACCATACTACCTACTCGAATTCATGCATGAACAAGCCCAGACGATAGTCAAAGACGCCTAAACAGCTAATCGATCTATCTCATCAAGGAACATCTCTTCCTTTCCTACAGGAAAGACTCCTGAGGCGGCAACGGAGTGTCCATCTCCGAAACCACCAGCCATCAAACAGGACTCAGGAAGGATCTTAGAGAGCGAGGGTTTCTTTCCCTTGTCGATAAGGCTCGCAAGTATCTGAGTGGCTCTTCCCGAAACTTTCACCATTGAGGAGGATAGTTTTCCCCACCCGGGGATGTCTGGGGGAACATTCATCATTCCGATCAGGTATTTGACGGGGTTGACGCCTCGCTGGTAGCGAAGGTACGAGCAGAAGCTTCCGACTACCTTTCCTCCCATGTTTTTGTAATTGTCGCGGGCGTGAAACCATTGGATGTTCTTCTTCTGTGATAGACCATCTTTGTTTATCGTCGCGAGCATTTTTCGGTTGGCCTCTTTTCGCTCTTTTTCGAACTCCTTTGCCATCTCCATCGTTTGGTCGCTGAAACCTGTTGTACATGCTTCGATTCCCTTCTCAGGGCCGTTTCGGTAGTATCCGACTGAGCCGAGAACGTTGAGAATGCTGGAGGCTCGCGTTCTGGTAAGATTCATGCCCTTAGCCTGGATCTTTAGGTTCCCCTTGCCAGAGTCCCGGACCAGTCCCAGGTCCTTGGCATCTTTCATTGGGATTAGGTTGAGTCCTTGTGTCTCGCCGGGAACTTCCAGAGACCCTATTGTCGCCAGATGGGCATAGGTCGACAGTTTGGGATCGACCGTCTTGCAGAACATGTATACTACTGTTGCGGAGGAGGCGTCTTTCTCGCCTGAAAAACCGTAGAGTTCAGGGTTGAGATTGTAGAGCAAAGGGTCTTGTGTGGAGATGGTGTCGTGATGGTCCAGAACGAGGATTAGTCCTTTAGAGCTGTTTTCTTCGATCAACCAATCAATGTGGCCGGAGCCGAGGTCAACGTAAGCTATGACGCGAGGAGGACCTGATTCGATGTCTTTGACAACCTCCGGGTAGAGCTTGTCAAGGCAGATTAGCCTCGTGTTAAGCCCGAGACAGGATAGGGCTAGTTTCGTGAGGGCTGCTGACGTTAGCCCATCTGCTTCATCGTGATGTAGAACAACCGCTTCTCGAATAGCAGACTCTCGTACAGCCGACACCGCAGAACCTAATCTGTTCTGGAAACTCTGGAGGCGTTCCACGGGTCCTCATCTTAGTTTTTGACGAATCTGGCTATGAAATAGCCTGTCTCGTGAGCATCGGGATTGAATCTCTGCGTGAGACGATCCCTATCGAACCCATTCTCACCAAGAACTGGGCGTTGTTTTTCCAAAGTCAACCCTAATTCTTTCTCCGCAAAACCCACAACGTCCTCGCACTCTTCCTTGGTAATCGTGCAGACACTGTACACAATTGTTCCGTCTTTTTTCGTGATGTGAGAAGCTGTCGTTAGAAACTGTTTTTGATAATCTGCTGAGTTCTCCACATTCTGAGCGGTAGTCTCGAGGGCAAGTTTCGGAATTATTCCAAGTGCCGTGCAAGGCGGGTCCACCAGCACCCTGTCGGCTTTGATGTTGTAGTCTCTATGGACGTATCGAGAATCATGCGATATCAGCTGGTAGTTTGCGCATCCCATCCTCTGCATGAGTTCCTTTGCCTTCTGGACTTTTCGCTCGTTGCGATCGAATCCGATTATCCTAGCCTTATTCCGGGTCAGTTGGGCTATGTGGCTTGTCTTGCCGCCCGGTGCGCAGTTGAGATCGACGATAGTCTCTCCCGGTTTCGGATCTAGAATGTGGCTTGTCAGGATGGCGGGTAATGACTGAAGGTGGATTTGCCCATCAGAGTACCACGGGGTTTCCATTATGCTCGGCAAGCCCGTTCTGCTGTTCTTGATCTCTACTGCGACTCCTTGTCGGTACGTGAGGATGCTTGTCTCGCTCTGGTGGGATACCCCGGAGCCTACGGCTGTTCCGCGCTCATCGACCACTGTTGCCTTCATGCCTGGTCGCAGTCCATGGCACCGTTTTACGCCGGGAGCGTAGAGATGTGCGCCTAGTTGAACCGCTTCCGCCGCGAACCTGTTCGCTTCCACAATAACGCCATCGGTTTCTATCTTGGATGCGCTGGGATGGAGGGACGCGGCATCATCAAGATGCACGTAAGCTTCGGCGTTCAGACCATTCGCTATCATCGATCGGATGATCGCGTCCCGCTCGGCCTTCAGTGTGTTTATCCGAAGATAATATTTCGAAGGAATCGCGGTCATCGCGGAGAGAACTCGGGCGGTTCGTGGGCCATAAGTTT
>VBAY01000252.1 GCA_005883085.1 Candidatus Bathyarchaeota archaeon | reverse complement strand
CGAGAGTGGACTGTTGGGAGGAGAGACGTGTTTCTAGTTCGAGCTTCTCTCGGAGAATGACTTGGTTCTCGGCGGTGGCTTGGTCTCGTTCCGTTTCGAGTTGAGAGAGGGCTGACCTTCTGGGATCAATCCTCAGTCTCGTTCTTTCCTCTTCTATGACGGCGAGCCGCCTCTTCATCTACGCTTGTTTCTCCGCGGTCTCCTCCAACAGGACTTGTTCCTTCGCCATAGAGTTCTGGAGACTGTCAATTCGCCGGGTCGTCTGTTGCAGGATGGTTCTTGTTCTCTCGAAACTCTTCTTGGCAAGTTCTACGTCTCTTGCCAAGGTTTCGCGAGTCTTGCTTGCAGATACTCGGTCTTCCAAGAGTTCGTTTAGCTCTGTCTCGATACGGTCAACGTCGGACCGTGAGCGTTGCACAACTGTCTCCAGCGATTTTACTGTTTTCTCGAGGCTTTCAAGTGCGGTGGATCGGGGAATTAGGTTTGAGATCTCGAGCGGGGCTCGGTAGTAGCCGCTCTCTAGTCCTCCTCCGGGCTCGTAGAGGTCTCCGCTGGTTACGACACATCTTTGTCCCTTGGATGCTGTGAGGAAGGCTGCTCTTTGCGTTGTGGCGAGTATGGTATCGCCGAAGACGAATTTGACAGCGGGGGTAATTGACTTGTCGGACCGTATTACCTTGGAAAGAGGACCGATTATTCCGGAGACGTTGTCAGAGTCTAGCTCTAGATCCGAGAGTTCAAGATCCTCTACGGGAACGATCTTGACGCGTCCAAGCTTGGTACGTTTCAGGCTTTCGACGCACCGGATTGCCACCTCCAAGTTCTTCACAACCAGAGCTTTCATCCACCCGGCACTGGCGGCCTGTATTGCCTTGCGGTATTCTTCCGGGAACTTGACGAGGTCTTCGAGACGGCCGTAGACGCCTTTCAGAGCGCCCTCATCAGCCATCTCCTCTATCTTCTCGATCGCTTTGTCTTCCGCTCCCATGTTGTCCGCCAAGGTCTTTTGAGTGTTGAACTCGACTACAGTGACTCTTGCCTTCTTTGCGACATCCAGGGCTTCATCGATCTCCTTTCTGCGCTGGTCCTTGAGTTCACCGTATTCCTTTGTTTTCTGCTCGATTGATTCGAGCCGTTTTTCTTCCTCCTTCTGAAGCTTCTCCATTTCGCGGATTCTAGTCTTCAGCTCTTCTGAGAGCTGAGCGAACTCTTTCTGGCGGGCTTCGAGGGTCTGCAGATGGCTGGCGGTTAGGTCGAGTTTCGTCGAACTGCCCTTGCTTTGAGCTGTCAGGTTCGAGAGTTCTCTTCCCAGGCCGTCGATCTCGTCCTGGACTTCGCGTAGCTTCTTGGCGTCCAAGTCGAGGGACGATCTCGCAGCGGTGAGCTTTTGGCTGATTTTCTCGACCTTGGATGTGGAATCCTCTAGCTTGTCATCGAGGACTTTTTTGTGTGACTGGAGGCTTTTGATCGAGCTGGCTAGTGGTTTGATGGAGGTTTCCATCTCTTCTGCTTGTTGTGTGAAGGCTTCGCGTTGTTTTGTCCGCGTTGTAACAAGGTTCTTCGCTGTTTCTGCGGCGGACTTTGCTTCGACGATGCCCTTGCTGGCTTCTGCGATGCGTCTTTCAAGATCGAAGAGTTCTTGGTTTCCTTGGGTGACTGTCTTCTCCTCGAAGCTACGTCGGTCTTGTTCGATCTTCGCTCGCTGTTGGAGCAGGTCTTCTCTTTCATTTCTCACTTGATCGAGTTTGATCAGTTCCCGTTCGAGGGTCTGCGACATTTCCTGATGCCGGTTTTTGAGTGCTAGAATCTGGGCGGAGAGGATGCGGGCTTGTTGGCTGTTTATCTCGGTCTTGAGAAGATTGGACCGGAGAAGGTCGTTTCTTTCTCTTTCCAGTTGTTCTATTCTCTGTCTAACCTCGTCAACTCTCGCGGCGGCGACTTTGAGGTTTAGATCTGCCTCTTGCAGCTGCACTCTTGCTTCGGCTTTTTTGGTCTCGAAGGTTCCGATTCCGATTAGGCTTTCCAGAATCTTTCTTCGTTCTTCTGTGCTGATCTCTGCGAGACGAGTGACGGCGTGTTGTGAGATGAGGTTGAACCCGGTAACCTGGATGTCGGCTGAGCTCATTACATCCTGGACTTGTTTTCTGGAGAGGCGTCGCCCGTTGAGCCGGTAGATTCCTTCGCCGCCCTTCGAGAACTCTCTAGATATTGTTACGAGGTCAGAATCTACGGGTAGCTTTCGGTCACTGTTGTCGAACTGTACCGCCACATAGGCGGAACGTGCTCCTTCACCCT
>VBAY01000251.1 GCA_005883085.1 Candidatus Bathyarchaeota archaeon | reverse complement strand
TTGCGAACGTCTTTGGATCGGGAAGGATAGAATTCCCTGAGGTTGACCGCTTTCCTAGGTTGATTGTCCAGGTCCTGCCTTACGCGACGGTTTCTTCTACTGGGGGGCATTGGGAGGAATCTGGTCTGAATCGGTGTAGGAAGATAGAATTTAGGTTATGTTCTTGGTCTATCCCGATAACAGCCGCTAGAACCTAGCAGCGGCAGTTTCGGACCTAGGTCGAAAGCGACGGCGGGATGGGCTGTCTCGAGGTTTGGTCATGAGCCTCTTGATTTTTGACCCGATGTTTTCGAAGACCTCTTCGATGGACCAGCCTTCTTCGATGAACTCGACTTGGTGCTTGGGCATTCTGATAAGTACGTGAACCTCGAAATGCTTCCTCTCCTTCCCTTTGGCGAATGCCCTGACGGTGGCTCGGGCCTCACCGATGTCAGGATAGACATGGCTGAGAGACTCGATTGACTTTCGGAATTTCGTTTCTGCTATCGAAGACTCAGGGTCCTGACCTTCAAGGCCCACGATATACACCGGCAATGGGGTTGACACCTCCGGTGTTTGACCCATGACGATCGCTCACCTCACCACGAGAACTGGACAATGAGCGTGTGTGACGACACCGCTCGACACACTTCCAAGGAGCATTTTCTTGAAGCCGCCCATTCCCCTCGTGCCCATAACGATCAAGTCGATCTTCTCGGCGAGCGCGTGGTCGGTTATTGTTTGAACCACAGAGCCAATTGTCTCGCTGGTTTTGGGACTCGCCTTCACGCCCTTTTTCTCGGCTATTGATACAGTCCGCCCGACAACCTCTAGGGCAGCCTTTCTTGCATAAGCTTCGTACTCTTGAATGGCCTCCCCAGATGGAGATGGAGCAGAGGGAAACATGGTCATGTACTCGGGGTAGCCCCGAAAGGCGTACAGTACGTAAAGTTGGGCGTTGAACTTCTCCGCCAGATTCACTGCGACCTCGGATGCTCTTCGGGAGCCCTCGGATCCATCCACCGCGACTAGTATCCTCTGAAATCGAAGGGGTGAATCCGTTTTCGAACTCTGTTTTCCTATCGTGGTCATTGCCAAATTGGTTTCTTCTTTGGAGAGATAACTCCTCGCTTTCTATTTAGACGGACCGTCCACACTCATGATCTCGAGTGCCACTCGTATCTCCTCGAGAAATGCTGTCGGAGCGTCTGCCTTCTGTGGCTGGCCGGTCCATTGAGATGGAGGCACTGTCCGACAGAGGCAGCAGGACCGGCAACACCCGCAGTGATTACAGAGACCTTCTCCGACGATCAGTTCGCGCTGACACGCGGGGCATCTTAGTACGGCCTGAAGCTCACCTCTCGGCATTGACCTGCTCACCGAAGGTACCTTAGTGTCTCGTAGCCCTTAAGGTGCAAGTACACATTGCAATCTTTCGCTTTCCCAAAGAAAAAGAGAAGCGGTCTCGGGGCTCATGGGGCTCCATGGCTCGAAGAATGGGTGCTGTAAACAGGATCTGCGCTTGACCTAGGAATTAGAAAGGGCAGCTTGAGCGGGAAGGAGATTATTTTTGGTTCGTCCCTCTTCTCCGGGCCTCAGCGAGAACACGACGTTCCGCTGGATAGCCGCCCTTCCCTGATACAACCAGTGCGTTGAGGACGGATAGGTGGAATGTCCACTTTGTAGTGCGCACGAACGGCCTATTGGGCAAATCGGATCCAGCGCGAACCTCTACGGTTTCCGGTCTGTTACCGGAATTCTAGTCGCTCAGTTATGCAAGGAATAAGGACAATTGAATCGTGTGTCGAATCGCGATTAATGCGAAACCTTCTTGCTGCCGTCGACCAGTCACATTGGGCGTATGCAGTTATCAGGAGAGCGGTAGAGCTTACGAGACTATTGAATTCAGAGCTGACAATCCTAAGCGTTGTCAACTCAAACCCGATGATGAAAAGCAGCATAACAGACGAGGCGGAGAAATTGACAGATTTTCATCGGGAATTAGTTTTCAAGCATTTTCCTGCGAACGCGGTCAAGATGGAATCTAATCCCGGCCAAGGAACCGTGTACAGGTGCGGACCTGGAGGAGAACTGAGGATTCAGTCGAGAATTGAAAATGGCGATCCCGTCGATAGGATTTGTAGATGCGCTGAGGAAATCGGTGCTGATCTTGTTATTGTTGGCAGTAGAGGTCTTGGAAACGTTGGGACGCTAGTGCTTGGAAGTGTCTCGGAGAAAGTGGTCCGCAAGAGTACACGTAGTGTTATGGTCGTGAAGGATGCCGCGTTAGACAATTCTGACTGGGAGAAAATAGGAACCTCTCAAAGGGCTGGTCAACGCTATCGCTAGATAGAAAGGAACGAAAACGGCCAATCCCCAAGCATGCTCCACATTAGCCGAAGAATTCAGGAGTCAGAAGGCTCCCGAAGAAGGTTCTTATCCCTCTCGTAGCGGGACGGGCTTCATGAGTAATCTGAAAACAGAACTGGAAC
>VBAY01000250.1 GCA_005883085.1 Candidatus Bathyarchaeota archaeon | reverse complement strand
TCCCGTACGGGCCCTCGAATCCTCGTCCCTCCTTGATCTCGGTCATCTCGGCCCGCGACAAGATGTCTCTGGGGCCAAGCTCCATCTTGTTGGGAACGTATCTCTTCAGGAACCGTTCGCCATCCTTGTTCAGTAGATGACCTCCTTCTCCCCTCGCCGCTTCAGTGATCAGAATCCCGGTGTTCGGGAGCAATGTGGGATGGTACTGGACCATTTCCATATCTTTGAGCGGGACCCCTGCCCGGTAGGCCATGGCCATCCCATCTCCTGTTTTGATCCATCCGTTGGTTGTGAACTGGTAGATTCTACCGCATCCGCCGGTCGCGATCACGACTGCTTTTGCTAAGATCGATGAGAGTTCCCCGGAGCGTATGTCAATCGCAGTGACGCCGTCGACTCGGCCATTATCCATGAGAATCGACGTGGTGAACCACTCGTCGTACCTGTGAATATTCTCGAACTTTAGGCTCGTCTGGAAGAGAGTGTGCAGAAGGTGGAATCCGATCTTGTCTGTGGCGAACAGTGTTCGTTTTACGCTCATTCCTCCGAAAGCGCGCACGCTGATGCGGCCGTCCGGGTCGCGGCTGAAAGGACATCCCCAGTGCTCAAGACGTATCGATTCCTTTGGCGCTTCTTTTACGAAAAATTCTACAGCGTCCTGATCTGCTAGAAAATCGCTTCCCTTGATTGTGTCGTAGGCGTGCAGGTCGAAGTTGTCATAGTCCGTTCTCAGGACAGCGGCCATGCCGCCTTCAGCAGAGACCGTGTGGCTACGCATAGGATAGACCTTAGACACGATTGCGATGTCGAGCTTTGGATTGAGCTCGGCAGCAGCAATGGCAGCCCGGAGACCAGCCGCGCCACCCCCGATGATTAGGATATCGTGACTGAGATGTTCCACTGCGTTTCAGCTTCCTGCCTTCGACGAGCGGCTGTTAACGAATCCGCCCGTATTTTAAATAGAGTCAGGAATCGAAGGCAAAACCAGTGATAGACGGGTATGCTCTAACTGATCAGAACTCTGCCTTCACGACTCTGAGGGCTTGACCCTCAGTGTCGTCAAGCCTCATCTGGACAGAAAACAATCCTCTCAGCGCCCCTAAGAAGCGCTCCTCAGTCGTCTCCTTACTGACAAGAAATATTGCTGTGACAGTTGAAGGGCTAAGCAGCTCGATCAATTGCTTGATGCCAGAGTAGACTTGCTCCCACCTTTCACCCCGAATCAACTCAGTGATACTGTCGAAGACGAAGCTCAAAGCAACAGACTTGTTGTTCTCGAACAGATCCGTCACCAGTGAGGTTACCAGGCCCAGCTCCTTGTCAGGAATCTGGATCTCTCCATCAGGCGTTTCGTCCGGGGCAGATACGAGAGAAGAAGCCGCGACTATCCTCACCATTCTCTTTCCCTTCAACGCCCTGTAGAGCTTGCTCGACTTGGATGTGAAGAGGGTGCACACCTCGGCATTAGCGATTCCCTCGTCGAAGAATTTTTTCACCAAGTCCTCGAAGTTCGAGTTCGAGAAGTACTCGAGAAGAATCTTTGAGCCCTCGATTCTTGGATGGTCCAGATTGACAAGGGTTGAAAACGGGTCGGACGCCTCTGACAGATTGACGAGCTCAACGTCCCCGTTCTTCTGTAGGAAATCAGCGACTTGGGGTCGAGGTGCCTGGCTGGACTCTAGCAGTAGCACTTCTGCTTCCGGTTCATTCTTTGAATCTCTCGCAATAGACACCATCGAGCCTTGAAGATCCTGCCGCTCCAGCTCTTTCACGAACACGGTTGCCGTTTGGCTCAGACCAAACTTGTCCGAGAGGCCTTCTTTCCCGAACCTTTTGTCATCAGAACGGGCCGAAGAAGTAACAAGCTTTCCGTTCTCTGTCCACTCCTTGAATCGAGAATCGTTGCGTGACAGTCCCTCTACGAGCCATGTTGCCGGAGACTTGAGAACCACTTTTGCACCAGCTTCTATGGTGCTTCGAAAAGCAGACGATAGAAACGATATTGATCGCATGCTGGTATCGTGTAGAACTAGGTATCGTTTCCCGAATTTTATCAGACTTTGAGGGAAGAGGCTGGTTTTCAAGAACCTAGTTGTTCCAGGAAGGGTCCGGATCGAAATGGCTAGCAGGCAATAGAGAGCGGAA
>VBAY01000249.1 GCA_005883085.1 Candidatus Bathyarchaeota archaeon | reverse complement strand
AGCCCGTACCTTCTGGGATCGTCGCCTATCCTCTGATGCATGTAAGGGACAGAGAAGAGAGAGACCAGAGCCGTCAGGAGGCCTATGATGAAGAGTATCGGAAGGCTCAGATTGTCGACTCGAAAACCGAAGTTCCCAATGGGAGACCATGAATATAGTTCCTGGTAGGTCCCTTGAGTGGACCCGGAACCCTGAAGCGCGGCGTATAGGATTGCAACGAGTGGGACGAGTAGGAAGACGAAAGAAACGAATCCGGTCTTCTCTCTTAGCCGTTTGGAGAGAGCGTAGAGGATTGGAATCGCTAGCAGCGGTACAAGTATTGCGCCGATTAGTAGCAGTGTCATTGAGGTCTATCCTTTCAGCTTTGATAGTTTCGACAGGTCTATGTCGGCGTTCAGTCTTGAGACTAGGATGATTATCGAGAGCCCTACAGCCGCTTCCATCGCGGCGAGTGCGATGGTGAATAATACGAGGACTTGCCCGGTGACTATGGGAGGATTGCGCAGGCGGGCGAAGGCTATGATGTTCAGATTGGCCGCGTTGTAGATCAATTCAATGGAGAACAGTATGCGAATAGCGTTCCGCTTCGTTGTGAGACCGTAGATTCCGATGCCGAGCAGGATTACGGATACGGCGAAGAAACTCGATAGGGGCTCCATTTCCTACTGCCCTCTATCTGTCTTTGACAGCGCTAGTGCGCCGATTACGGCAGCCGCCATAACTAGAGACATGAATTCTAGTGGAACGCCGTAATTCTTCAGAAGAGAAGTACTGAACAAAGAGAGATCGCATCCGGATCCGCACGAGTCTGGTCCCGGAAAGGCTGTTGCGTTGGCCAGCGCACCAGTCATTCCTAGCAGCAATGACATCAGCATTGCTGCGAGAAGAGATACTCGTTTCAGCCCCAGCGGGGTTTCTCCCTTCTTCGGCCCTACGAGCATGACCGTGAAAAGAATCAGGACTACGACTGCGCCGATGTACACTGCAATCTGGAACCAGCCAACGTAAGCGGCGTCGAGAAGAAAGAAGAGCCCTGCTACTCCAAGGAAAGCGATTCCAAGCGCTGCTGCTCCGTAAACAAGATCTCTTGCTTCGATCGCGAGGATCGCAGCGCCGACTGTCACTGCCGCAAACGCCAGAAACAAGAGGTCTGTCATTTTTGGATTCAGAGCGTTGGGAATCCCACGACCAGAATGTATGTTATGCCTATGTTGATTATCGCAAGAGTGAGAAGGGTAGTCCAACCTGCCCTGAGAAGTTGGTCTAGGCGGACTCGAGGAAACGTAGATCGCAGCAGCATTATCAGCACGATGATTAGTAGAGTTTTGAGCAACATCCAGAAGAGAGGAGGAAGAAAACTGGGCCCAAGGAAGCCCCCTAGAAACATTACGCTGAAAAGGGCCGAGAAAGCGTAGAGTTTGACAAAGCCGGGGCCCTGGGCCGCGAGGAAGAGGACCCCGGGATACTCGGCTTGCCAGCCCATCATGATTTCGGATTCTGCCTCGGGAAGGTCGAATGGAAGTCTTTCCATCTCTGCGACGCTGGTTACCAGGAAGATGAACGCTCCGAGAGCTTGGGGCAGGATGAACCATCCGCTGGTTTGGGCGTTAACAATCTGGCCGAGATTCATGGTTCCTGCCATCATTATGACGCCCAGAGCGGAAAGCCACAGAGGAATCTCGTAGGCTGTTTGTTGAAAGAGTGCTCGTAGTCCCCCGATGAACGGGAACTTGCTGTTGGCACTCCATCCCGCAAGTAGGATGAGGGTGGGAGAAAGGGTAATGATCGCGAGGAATGCTGGCAGTCCGACCTCGATGTTTGCGATTTGAAGCCCAGGGGCGAATGGGATCAGGCCGACTAGGGCCGCGCCGAGAACGAGTCCTGTTGTCGGAGCCATTATGAAAAAGAAGGCGTCGGAATTTTCTGGAACGAAGAGTTCCTTGAATGACAGTTTGATGAGATCTGCAAACATCTGGAGAATTCCGCCAGCCGGGCTGGCGTAGAGTGGCCCGATTCGTAGCTGCACCCGCGCTGTTACCTTGCGTTCCAGCCAACCGAGCAGTGCCCCTATGATAGCGATTGACAAGAGTCCCGGAAAAAGGACGATTTCGAGAAAGAGAGGACTAGTGAGCATGTCAACTATAGGTTGCAACGGACCGAGGACTGGAGCCAACTCGAGTATAGACTCCTACCAGTTCTCCCGATGGTTGGCGAGATGAAGCGCATAACCCAAAGGGATCAGAAGAACGACTATGAAAACAAGAACCGGAACAGACCCCGACGCGCCAAGGGCCCGTAGATTCAACCCCCAGGCGAAAAGAAACATCGCGATGACGTAGTAGACAACGAACATCAGGAGATAGGGATAGTATTGAATGATGAACCTAGTCCTGCCAGGGCCGGCCGCGATCTGCCCTGACTCGAACGGTTTTTTCTTTTCAGGAGTTGGGCGAGGATCCCTGGGGGAGACGAATAGCCTTAGAATG
>VBAY01000216.1 GCA_005883085.1 Candidatus Bathyarchaeota archaeon | reverse complement strand
GTCCATTTGATCCGCCTTGAAGCGCGTCGGAAATGGTCCCGGCGTTTCGGGTGTCCATTCTCTGCCTGAAGAGCAGGCTCATCTTGTCGAAACGGTTTCTGAAATAATGGAGAAAATCATCAAAAGCGCCAGTCGTTCCGAGCTTACCCGTAGGGTCCGAGACAACTTCTAGCCGAGACTCAAGCTCCTCAGCAAACCGTCGTGCATGCCCCAAACCAGCATGCTCTGCCTCCGCAACTTTGCTGGAGAGGTCTAGCTGTTCAGCTGCCTTGAGAACGAGGTCTCTGCTTATCGACGAGGGTCGTGGTTCCACGGTTCCAGCGACTCGAAGGACTTCTCTGACAAGAGGGTCAAGCTGGCCTGCGCTGCTGATCTCCATGAGGGTTTTGAAGGCGTCGCTTTCCATCTGGAAACCTGCTTCCAGTATGGTGCCGATTGCCCTCTTCATCTCTTCAGACATCGAGCAGCTTCTCCTTGGAACTCTATCTGATACGTAACCGCGGCTTATCCGGTTATCGCGAGACCGGGTCCCTTATCTTGTAATTGTAAGGTCGGATATGTCAACGGAGACCTCGCACATCCTATTCAGGGCTATGAGTGCGGCGACGAGGTGGTTGACCATTGGACGTGGGGCTTTCGCTATGCTTGTCTCAGCTTCCGCAAGGGTCTTCTTGGTCTCTTTGAACCTCGGACTCACAGATGAGGCGAGTTTGAGATCTCGTGAGAGGACGGACCCGACAGCGTCCTTGTACATCGTATTTACTGAGGCTCCAATCTTCTGGAACAGGATCTGCTGTTCTTTTGGAACTGGGATCTTGTCTTGGGTGTTCTCGGCGACGGTTACGGAGTAGTCGGCGAAGGTTTCGATGTAGCTTGCTAGGAGCCGGAAGTCTAGGCAGTCGACTGAGGAGACCTTGATCTTCTCCAGCAAGTACGTGTCGGCGATAGCCGCTCTGACCAGTCGGACGAGGAGGAAGTACCATCTATCCACTTCCTCATCTCGCTCAACGACTCCGTTGGCAAGTTCGGTGTTGGATTCTACGAAGGCCTGGACGGCGTCTATCTGCATGGGCATGGACAGCATTTCTAGCCGTCGCAGGATGCGTTCAGGGTTGAGTAGTGAAGGTTCCATGAGGCATTGTAGTACGATCTTCTTCGCGTCCTCTTCTAACACCTCCAGCCCTACAAGCCGTTTGGTGGTTTTGCGGACCTCGTCCCTGGTCTCGGGGGACAAACTATCTTTTGATTGAATGCGGATTATGTCGTATCCGAGGAGATATCGCTCGATGATCTCCCGTCTCACAAAGGGAGATGCTTCCAGTACGACTTCGAGGGGCTGCCTCTCCTCGTCAATTCTTGGGGACAGCAGGAGTCTCCCGTCTTGGCGTTCTTCGTAGGATACGACGGACCCTTGGTCGAGTCCGACGCGTTTAGCCCACGCCTTTGGTATAGTGACCAGGAAAGTTCCATCTGGCGTTCGCTGAAGTTTCCTTAATTCCACTTAGAACAACCTATCTCCAACTTATAGCATTGAAGAATTTTAGGATTTCCCAGCATCTACTATGGAGAGGAGTGCAGCTCTAGAGAACCACTAGGCCAAGGGAGGTGCTGGCACCGTTGAGGTGATGGTAGGCCTGCTTCACAACCTCATCGGTATTATCCCCCTTCAAAGCGCTCAGCTCTACGAGTGGGATGCCTTCGAATGTTCGTGAAATTAGTTTCTTTCCCTCCTGAAGCTGGTCGTCGTTGCAGAGGTCTGTTTTGTTTGCGCAGATGACCAGGGGAACTTTAGTCGCTATCTTCCTGAGAATCTCCTTGGAGGCGGATACCTTTCTGAACACTGATTCTAGATCCTCGCTGACATCGACGAACAGAAGGATGAGATCCGCATTCGTTATCTCGCCTAGCGTTGTGTTGAATGCCTTGAGGATTGTCGGGTGCATGTCTTCGATGAAGCCGATCGAGTCGATGAGTATGAAACTGAAATTGTCGCCCCCATTGTTCTGGTCGATTCTTCTCGCGAACGTGGACAATGTCGTGAAAGGTCCTAGGCCGGTATCTTTGTGTTCCGCTGACATGCGGTTGAAGAATGTGGTTTTTCCGCTCTGGGTGTAGCCGGCCAGCGCGACGATTGGGAAGCCTCGTTCCCGCCTGTGATCTCTGAGAAGGTCCTTCTTCGAATAGAGGTCTCTCAGTTCCTTCTCCATGTTCGCGATCCGTTTCTTAGCCGTCCTCTCATAATCATGGTAAGGATAGTCTCCAGGCCCACTCCAACCGACCTGTCCCCCTAGAATGCCTTCAAGCCGGAGGAATTCTCTGCCCCAGGAGAACGTGTAGCGAAGTTTGGCGAGGGCGATCTGGAGTTTTGCCTCTTTTGTCATGGCACGCTTGTCGAAGACTTCGAGGATCAGGAGGTTGCGGTCGATTACTTTGATATCTGTCCCGCCGAGGACCCGTTGTATCTTGAAGACTTGGGCGCTGGGGAGAGTGTTGGCGAATACGACTGCTTCGATATCGTTTTCGGCGACGAGCATTTTGATCTCTTCCAGTTTTCCGGGTCCGACGCAGTAGGTGTGGTGGAGGTTT
>VBAY01000218.1 GCA_005883085.1 Candidatus Bathyarchaeota archaeon | reverse complement strand
TCTCCGCTCTTCCACTCGCGGTCCTCATCTATGACCCCTCATGGGTCGGAGTCTTGATTGCCTTCGGACTCTGGGCTTTCCTCCCACTGGGAGAGGACATCTCATGGTATCATTTTGCAGGCGCATGGCCGGGACCGCAGGACTGGACTTCATGGGGAGGAGGATACTATGTGAGAAAGCGCTGGCTGCCGAAATGGTATCTTGTAAACTCGCTCGCTACTATCTTCTTCTACGCGCTCGCGCTTGCCGTGGCCATTCTCTGACTATTGATAACTTCGGCTTCCGCGTGCCGCACGCCGAGCTTTACAATTCGTACCATCACCTTCTCGCCGGGGGATGCACCGCTGACGAAGACGAGCAGTCCGTTGAGGCGACCTAGCCCTCGGCCGTCCCGTGCCATCTGCGTGATTTCTAGTTCGGCCTCGTCACCTTCCCTCAAGCCGTGAAATGTAGACAACGGGGATTCCGTCCAGCTCTTGCTCGTCTTTCATCTTCCGCCCGCTGACCTTTAAGACTGTTGCCGAATTTTCTTTGGCATAGAAGCAGCGTCACGCTGTCCAACGAGGATTGATCCCCGCGCCAGTCATTCCTGAGATGAAACCCGCCTCGATAAATTTCACTCGTGAGAGGCGAAAATATCGACCCCGCAAGATCAGGCTATTGCTGATTGCAGAGTCTCCACCATCCTCGGGAGGATTCTTCTATTTTCCGATGACAATCGGCAAAGACCATCTCTTTCGCGAGACGATGAAGGCTCTCGATTTATGGCCCAAAAACCAACCCATGCGCAGAGGTGTTGACAAGCGGTCAATGCTGCTGCGCTTTCAATCGATGGGTCTCTATCTACTCGACACTTGTGACTTTCCAGTTGACAAGATGCGACCAATGAAGAGAAGAGAGGCTGTTCGGCAACAAATACCTCGGCTGGTCAACGATGTGATCGAGGCTGATCCGTTTCACATTCTTGTCGTGAAATCCTCGATTTTCAACCCAGTAATTATCGCGTTAAGGGAATCCGGATTCCAGTCTCAGATATTGAACACTGGACCAGTTCCGTTTCCTTCCCACGGGAATCAACAAATCTATCGATCGATATTGAAGGGTGCACTCTTGAAGGCACGCTCATTATCACAGAAGTCTTCTTGACTGGTCACTTTTCCTAGTCGTCTTTGGTTACGGTGCGGCTATGTGGCCCGTCTCCAAGCTTGTCGTTACTAGTCACGGTGCCTCGTCGTGAGTGAAATAGGAATAGAGAAAGTAGTCGTGGAGCTCAACGGCTTCCGGCAAAGAACGGCAATGATCAAGGAAGAGATAGCGAAAGTGAGCAGAGCCCTCGGCGAGCGAGCGGCCCAGCTCAACGACATAGTCGGGAAGAGCTTGTCAAACCTTCGCGAACAACTCGGCGGAACAACATTGACAGGTTATCTTGCGTTGCAAGGCAAGTACAGTTCTGGTGAAATAACTGAGCAAGAGTACAGTTCACAGAGGGACTATTACAAGAACGAGATGCAAAGCATGCTTAGGCGATTGGACGAGACTCGGAAACTTATGATGCTAATGGCGCAGTTGGACGCACGACAGCCAGGAGCAGGACCCGCGGGTCCGCAAAGGCCTCCCGCCCCAACGAACTAGATCCTTTCTAATGACTCCTTCAAGTTAGGAACATTACGGCAAGTTCCGGATAGCCTAGGTTTTCAAATCCTACGAGCCTTCAGCCAATAATATTCGAAGTACCTATCCATAACTCCAGCAAACTCTTCATCTGATAATCGGAAAGCAATTCGCGACCCTGGCTCGTTGGGAGTTTCAAGGTTCCAGAGATATGTTAGGACAGTATCCCTCCCGTCAACCGCGCAGACATTGTAGGGTTTAGGAGACTCTTCGTTTGGCTCCTGTATCACCCCGACTTCTGCCTCATCGGAAAGCAGTGACAAGCTCTTCTGATCTACAAAACGAGGATTGACGAACGACAGGATTTTCACGGATACCCCTCTCTCTCGCGCTACCTTCAGAGAAGACCGAAGATCCTCGACGTCCTTCGGGATCAAGGTCGCGAATTGGAGATAGGCCCGGGTCTTCGCGGTCGAAACGATCTCTCCAATCTTGTCCGAGATCTTATCGCCGCCATGAATAACCCAGAGGCTAATGTTCTTCACAACTTCGCGACGCTCGTAGATCGCTTGGAGATCTTGTTTCATCAAGTTCGTGAAAGCGACCATTTCCGATTGCTTCTGTTCGAGCTCTAACTCTGCCACGGACCTCGGCGGATTCGCTTCGTAAACAACGGGTCTTCCGGGTCTGGCTCTGATCCATCTTCTTTTCTCCAAGCCTTCAAGAGTTCCGTAGACCCGCGCGTAGGGGATTTGCACGCTCTCGCTGATCTCGAAGGGGGTTGCGGGTCCGTCGAATACGAGTTTGAGGTAGGTTTTGATCTCGTATTCTGTTAGCCCGTGGTCTTTGAGTATTCGAT
>VBAY01000217.1 GCA_005883085.1 Candidatus Bathyarchaeota archaeon | reverse complement strand
GAATATGATACTTGTGTCCCTGATACTCCTCCATCTGTTGGAATCTTGAGTTCAGAAGAAGAGGCAGAGTTTCTTCAGCGAATAGACGCAAGGATTCTGTGGCTTAGGAGTATTCTCAAACAGGTGCCTCTAATGAGAGGGGAAAGGGAATTCGGCACTGAAACGAAGCCAACCTCGGCCCAAGCAGGGGGTTCTCGGGTCTTTATAGTCCACGGCCATGATGAAGGAGCGAAGGATGCTGTAACACTATTCGTAAGGAACCTTGGGCTAACCCCAATAGTCCTTCAGAATAAGCCAAACGAAGGAGTATCCTTGGACCGGAAGTTGGAGAAGTATTCAGATGTTGACTGTGCAATAGTGATCCTTACCCCTGACGATGGCCGAAACCCTCGTCCCAATGTTGCTCTTGAACTGGGTTGGTTTAGAAGCAAAATAGGAGAGGAAAAAGTTTGTATGCTTTACAAAGAAGGGACAGATATTCCCTCGGACGTGGGTGGCGTCGAACGTACTTTGATGGATCGTCATGGAGGTTGGAAACAGAAACTCGCAAGAGACATCAAAGCGATGGGGTTCTATGTTGACCCTGACTGGTTTTCAAAAGGCTAGACTACAATTTCGCCAATTGAGAAGAAATTGGAGGGTCTCCCCCATGTTGCCAGATCGCGCGTCGTTTCTCAATTACGTTCCAAACTGTCTACTCCTCTCCAGACTGTCATGAGGTGCCTTGATTCGAACGTTCTCTCTCAGTTGTTCTTTCGAGAGCCCGTGCTGCTCTAGCAAGAGCAGGTCGCTGAGATGGTAGGGTCCGTGGTTTTCGGCTTCCTCGACGCGTTTGGAGGCTTTCATGACTGCCAAGGGGTAGAATCTGAGCTTCAAGGTCACCATGTCGCCCTCGACCTGCAGGGTTGACTCTTTCACCTGGTCATAGTCTGTGCTCAGTCTCAACAGCCGTCTCATAGCTTTCGACTTGTCCGTCAGCCAGGACTCCTCCCTCCGATTCTCCACCATCGTCTCACAACTCTCACAACACCAGACTCAACCTTGACAAACGTCTCATCAGGCCTCGAACCAGGCTCAATCCTACCCCTAGAATAGACCTGGTCCGTAGTAGAACCACATTTCCCGCAATACCGTTTCGCCGTGAACTGGACCCTTCTTCTCGCCCTCTGACTTACAGACATGAATTTCTCGATTTTCTGCTTGGGGGAGAAGAAGGGGAGAGATGAAAGAAAGAAGTGAGAGTGTCCGAGGAGATGGCGAGGCATTAATCGTAACGAGGGTCGAGTTCGAACCATCCGCCTTCAAGATCACGCTTTTCGGACTAAACGATAGAGTAGGTGGGGTAGGTGGGAAAGGAGCTTTCTGGTTGCTGACCTGACCGGCTGCGAAGGACATGTTTCCGGAGAACTGATTATAGCTCGTCAAGGTCATCGTGAACGTGGCGGTCCCGCCGTGTGCAACTGTCACGTTCGACCGGACCGATGATCGAAACCACGGGCCCACTCCACCAAACCCTTGAGACCATTGCAGGCTGAACCCTTCCATCGTCCCAGCCGACACAGCCGTTACTGCGCAATAGTCGAGGTCGAACGCATCAAAGCCGAAGGGGCCATAGACCTCGCCGACACCGCTAACCAGAAGATACCCAGTGTAAGGGTGGGAATTATCAGGACACGCCGGGTTGGCATGATCTACAGTGTATAGGCCCAGAAGGCCCCGGGGTGGAGTGAAGATGGGGAAAACATGAGCGCAGGGATTCTCACGCACTCCACAGTACCCAGGAGACATTGTGACAGCTGGCCCGTTAGGACACGTCAGCCTTACCCAGCGGACAAGTGAGTCATTCGAAACCGACGAGACTTGAAGGCTCGGACACCCGTACTGGAAGCTCCCATAGTTCGCAGCCTGCACATAACGCTCGAGGACCAGAATTGGCAGGAGAGAAGATTCCAAAATCACCAAAGCTAGCAACGCCCCCTTCAGCCAATGCCGTCGAAAGGTAACCACGAAACCCGACAATACCAGCTCACAATCCTGCCCAGCGCTCAATCGCGCCCTGTGGGGTGCTAATTCGCGACGAAAATGGTGCAAACTGGGGGAAGCGCTGGCTTCCGGGCACGGACAAGGTCATGATAAGTAGAAACGTCTCTAAGGCCACGACAACGATTAGAAATATTTCCAACCAGTATTTCCGAACTAGAAACCTGAGATTCGCTGCCGACCTACCCCCAATCCGGGAGGAGCTAGTCTTGTAAAAGTGAAGACTCGAAAACCGAGCTAGAACAGTGGGTCGTTGTTTCAGGGGGTTCTTCTTTACAGTCCGTGTTTTTCCAACGGTTCGGCCAGCAAGACCTGGAATAGTTTGTGCTTGGCCTTCTGTTGATGCTCGTTTCTGATTAGTCGTAGTGTTTCGCTGCAAAGCCTCAATGCTGATCGGTAAATTTTCGAGGTCTCCTTTGTCCCTCTTATCCCGCGGGCAATGGGATAGTCGATCCTCAAGTGGCTTGGTTTCTTCTTGGCTTTCAAGACCTGGTGCCAGAGATAGTTCTCGCTGATGATCGAGAGGTCATTCAGTGCAATGATGGCTCTCTCTACATGCTCGGCGATGACTTGAGCCGCATATCTCGTCATAAACTCATCTCGGTTGTGCGAACCATTCCTTAGCTTTCCAGAATACTCGATGATGTTGTGATACGCGTCCCAGAGAGATTTCTCTAGGAGTTGTTTAGAGGGCTTCGCAAGTCTCCAACGAGCACGAATCCGCTTCAGAATACCTTTAGGGTCATAGAGGACTCTTGTTGATTTTGCGCTGCCGCGGGCCCAAAAGAACGCCTTGGGATCGCTGAACTCTAGCTCTAACTCGGCAATCCGAAGGAACCCTACACCAACGTAGATGTCTTCATCGAAGTACGAGAAATCCGACGGCTTCTTTCCCCGACTCGTCACGGCCAGCAGGTCAATATCGCTGAACGGCCCCGGCTCTCCTCTTGCCACACTTCCATGAACCAACACACCTACCACGTTAGGATAATTTCTCCTAACAAGAACCACAGCGCGGTGCGTCGTCTCATCAAAGAGCCGGTTCAACTCACGCTGAGTGAATCCTGCTGACGAAGGCAAGTGGGTTTCCCGTGTTCTCGGCTTCAGCATGTGTTAGCGCGCCTTCGATACTATCGAACATTCTTTCGAGGGCGTCGAATTATAACAAGCTCCCTCACGATAGGCTCCGATAGGCTATGCAGATATCAATCCCCCTGAAATAATAGCACGGGCGTCCCCCGCCCAGGTAACAAGCGTGAAGCTCTCGGAGACCGCGATGCTCATCTACGTCTACATCCAGTCCCGCTCAGGGAACAGCGTCCGGCTCCGTGATATTCAGCGAGCGATGAACTTCTCAAGCCCCAGTTCCGCTCTCTTTCACTTGCAAAAGCTCGAGAGCGCAGGGCTAGTCCAGAAGGACAATGTGGGCGATTATCGGGTCAAGACACGTGTCCGGGTTAGCCTGGTCAGAAACTTTCTAACTATCAAGGGCACTTTGATACCAAGACATGTTTTCTACGCATCCGCGACGACCGCAGTCTCCATACTGTACTTGATATTGCTCAGCCAATTTCTGTCCTCGCCAATCGCCATCGTTGCCCTGCTTCTCAACGCGGGATCCGCCGTGGCCTTCTGGTACGAGTCCTGGCAAGACTGGAAAACAAGACCAAGGTTTTCACGACGTTCAGAAGAATGAAACGCGCGTTCGATACGATTGAACAGGGTTTCGAGCGCATCGAATTATATCGAGCCCCGACCATATTATTTCACAGACCAATCATGCAGAAGAGAAGACGAGTCCTTGCCTTGATGCGGGCCGCGATCATACTCTCCGTCATGAGTGTGCAAACACTCCCGCTCGACTTGGTAAGTGCACAGTCTTCCTCAATCCCGCTA
>VBAY01000215.1 GCA_005883085.1 Candidatus Bathyarchaeota archaeon | reverse complement strand
TGATCTGGAGCCTTTTTTTCCAGTCGGCCTTGCCCGTTGAAGCATTAGGACTGAAAAGGCACATATGAAGAAGCAAATTCCTAACCCTGTGAACACGTAGACCCACGCATCCCACAGTCCCCTCGCTCCGATGACTGGGAAGTAGTAGACGCCGTTGGTTCCGTAGAATTGGGCGATTCCATAGAGTTCGTCTGCTGTGACTGAGAGGGCCCCAAACCCGTAACAAGCGATTCCAAAAAGTATCAGCCATTTCGCTTCAGCCATCATCATTTTCTAAGCACAATCAGGAAATTGCGTCCGGGTTCTAATCGAGATAACGGGCGATCACTTGGGTGAGATGCATGGAAATCAACAGGGCTTTGATATGGAAATCTAGAGATTCAGGTTCCTTTCCAGCAAGCTTTCTTGTTCTTGTCGTACCAGGAGTTGACGTACTCGCCGCCGGTGATCCGGTTGCAGACGAACTTCGCGTCGCAATAGTCGCAGAGTTCAAGGTTTCCTATGACCCATCCTGTTCCCGGATTCATGTCAGTCTTTAGCTCCACCATCTCCTCCGACAATCCCTGCGTTAGAGTATCCAAGGGACTGTTCGTGCACTGATTGCAGCCTTTGCTACACGGATAGGGTTCAACCGTGTAGAACGGACCATTCGACCCGTTCACGGTATTGTGATAATCACAGAAGACTGCGCATGACGCTTCGAGAGGAGAGAGGGATACTGTGACGCCTGGTGGCAGGAATATGTTGTACGCCCCTTTTGTCCCCAAATTGGGAATGATACCTGATGCGATCCAGCTAGCAAGGGTCTGTCTGATTTGGCCATCGGTTATTTTTGTGGCCGGAGCCGTCTTGATTGTGACGGGAGTGTTGAGCTTCCCGATTCCAACATCATATTGCGATAGCCCTACGGAATACGTCTTGTCCGACTCTATGTCCAAGACAGCTCTCTCGATACTTTTTACCCAAGCAGTATTGGCCGGACTTGAAAAATAGGGACCCCAGTATATGTTCTGCCAGGTGTAGCCGTTCCTCCACAGCGGGCCGCCACCATATTTCACACTCGCAGATCTGGCGCGAAGCTGATTGCGATGGCGGCATGGGTTGGCGTAGTGCCATATTTCTGATTCGTGACTGGCCGTCGCCCTAACGCCGATATGTTCGAACCCGGAGATCGAGCTACCGCACACATTGCAACTTGCGATATCGTTGCACGATTCACATCTATCCTTCAAACTCGTGTTTGAAAATCCGCCAAAGAGATCTGAATCCTTTCCTTGGACCCTTGACATGTGACGTTCCACATCTTGTTCGCCAATCTCAATCTAAATTGTGATGTTCCCTAACGTACAGTTCTAGGGTAGCACAACCCACGGGTATCCAATAGAACTCGAAACTATCTTCTTCTCGTGAATATTTCTAGAGCTCCGAGAAGTACTATGTCTCGCGTAAATCGCCCTTCATGGGCTGAGGTCCCCTCAAGGTACGAGGTCGCCACAAGCACTTCGGATTCAAGAAGAGATCTACTTAGTCAGGAAACAAGGAGTCATGTCAGGACCATGTCGTGCATTCAGCCTTTCCATACTCCTAGGGCTAAGCCCACTAGGAAGGCAGCGGAGGTAACTGGTAGTATGCTTGCGAATGTCGAGGCCTGGCTGGCTGCTTGTCGTCCCTGCGAAAAGACCCTGTAGATAGTTGCGGTCGAGGGCTCGCTCAGCTGGAGGTTGATGTATCCTGTTGCGACGAGGAGACCGACGAGAGAAAGGATAGCAAGTCCGAGCTTCACTGTCTTCTTGAGCACGATGCCTACAAGGAAGCCTATGGCGAGTACGACGAGCGCGGGGAGGATTGTTCCCGACCCGATGTCGAATACGAAAGCCATGGACGCTCGCCTCTACAATTAGCCGATGGGGGTTCTTAACCTATGCCAGCTGGAGCATACGTTCGATGGCCTGGCGCGCCCTTCGAGCCGTTTCATCTGGCACTCTGACCTCATGGACCATGTTTCTCAGCGAGTTAGCGACCTTCTCCAGGGTTATGGTTTTCATGTATTGGCAAACAGCATCCTCCTTGACCGGTAGGAAAGTCTTGTCAGGGTTCTCCTTCCGCATCCGATGAAGAATGCCTGTCTCAGTCGCCACCAAGAACTTGTCCGCACTCGACTCCCTTGCCCGACGAACCATGCCCTCCGTCGAAGCAACATGAACCATCGGCATATTGAAATCGCCCTTTTCAGCAAAATAGAGAAACTGTGTAACACAACCACACTCAGGATGGATTAGAAACTCCGCGTCAGAATTCTCCTCAAGCTTCCGGTTCACGACGTCCGGGGTTATTCCAGCATGAACATGGCATTCCCCCGGCCATATCTCCATCTCGCGTCCAGTCCTCTCCTTCACAAAAGCACCCAAAAAAAGGTCGGGAAGAAACAGAATCTCTCGATCTCTGGGAATACTGTTCACGACCTTCACCGCGTTACCGGAGGTACAAACATAATCGCTCTCAGCCTTAACCTCGGCAGTCGTGTTAATGTACGAAACAACAACAGCGTTCGGGTGATCCTTCTTCCAGGCGCGCAACTTCTCCCCATCAATCGTCGCCGCCAACGAACAACCAGCACCAAGATCCGGCAACAACACCGTCTTCTTCGGCGAGATTATCGACGCTGTCTCCGCCATGAAATGAACCCCACAGAAAATAATTACGTCAGCAGGTGTTCTAGCCGCAGCTTGAGAGAGGCCTAGCGAGTCGCCTACAAAGTCGGCGATATCCTGGACCTCTGGAACCTGGTAGTTGTGGGCTAGAATGACCGCGTTTCTCTCCTCTTTCAACCGCAGAATCTCTCCTGCCAGTTCCCCATGTCCGTTGAACTGGAGCATCTGGGCCACAGAAAATCAATCTAGACAGGGGCAAATTCCCATGTTAAACATTACTCTGAGGAGCCTGAAGGAGAAGGGAGGGCCAGCTGGGTTATTGCTTCTTCAACCCTCGTTGTCCCGAAACCGGAGATGGTTCTACATCATTGGAGATTGGAGCCTTGCGATCGTGGAGGAGACCTGGTCAACATACTCTTTCAATCTGGAAAGCATGCTGCTCGCTGTGATGACGCCAATAACTCTCTTGTCTTTTAGCACTAGAACTCTGCGGATCCCTTTCCGGGCCATCAGCTCCGCGACCTGGTCCAGCCCTATGTTCGCGTCCACAGATACCAGATCGCTCGTCATGATATCACTTAGTTTCACGTGTGAAGGGTCTTTTCCCTCAGCGACTATTTTGGAGAGATAGTCCCATTCGGTAACTATCCCCTCTGGACTGGCGCTGGGGGATGCGATTATGGCGAAGCCGTGTCTCTTTGCTTTCATCTGTCGGGCCGCCTCCAGAGCTGTCGTATCCCGCGGTAGAGAGAGAAACTCTTTCTCGACCACGTCCTTTGCGATAAGGACCATAGGTAGGTGTGATGGAGCTCGAATAATTAATAGTAACCGACAGGGCTTTCCTGTTTGTTTGCCGTCCTTTAGAGGGCCATTTGGAAGATTTGGCCCTTCGTGTTCTTCCCTAGGTTCATCTTTCACCGGGAACTCGCTATTATCAAACAACCTTAGCCAGCGATAGACCAGAAAATCACCTCAGAACGCTCGTCGCTAGTCCAAACCTAAATCAACATACCTCCACAACTGAATCACAGCAAAGTTGAGACGAGGGGCAAACAGCCGGGGGTTCGAGGATGAAACCCACGGTTTCCAAGAGGGAGAACGGATTGCGAAGGTCTCTGTATGGACCCTTTTGGCTCTTGGGATCGTTGAGATCGTCTTCAGCCTGATCAGTGGAAGCATCTCCCTCCTCGCGGATGGTATAGACTCCATCTCCGACGCAGTAGTGAGCTTCTTTGTCTGGGCTGGTCTCCGCATCTCACGCCGTAAGCCCACTCGCAGGTTCCAGTTTGGCTATTACAAAGTCGAGAGCTTTACGGCCCTCATCACCGCGTTCGTTCTCGTAGCAGTTTCAGGCTACATTTTCCTCCGATCCTACAGAGCCTTCCAGAATCCCGTTCCCCTTAAGCTCCCTTTTCTCGCTCTAGTTGTCCTTCTAGCCGCAGGCTTGGGCTCCCTCTACCGTGCCCTCCAGATGCGTAAGGTGGCCAACAAGTACAACATAACGTCTCTGAAACTTGACGCG
>VBAY01000214.1 GCA_005883085.1 Candidatus Bathyarchaeota archaeon | reverse complement strand
TATGACCCGTCGGTTACCGGTAACACTTGGTGTGGCCAGTTCAAGTCTTCATTCAACGGAATCCAGATTCTCCCCGGTGACCACGACACCGGCGGACACAATTCAGCGACCTTTGGAGAGACGCACAGTTATGAGAGATATGTCAACGCCTGCCCCCTCACTCTTGGGGTCCCTCTAGTTTGTGGGCCAGTTTCAGGTGCTTGTTATGGTAAGGAATACTATTTCGATTATCCCGCAACGAATCCTTTTGCTCGTTTCATCTTTGCATCGCCAAAAATCTACAACATGACCGGGGTATGCACCTCGTCTCCGAATTGCAGTTCGCAGACAGGCCAGCCCTGTACTGACCAGTATGGTTGCTGGCCGTACGGGAGCGGAGACGTACACTACAACTGGGTCTCGAACTCCATCGACAATGCCAGAGCGACCGGGATCAAATGGGTCATTGTGGCAACCCACAAGCTCTGCATAAGCGCTAGCGACGCCACCTGCTCAATGGGCATAGGATTCTTCAATATGCTCGTCCAGAAAAAAGCGGATCTCATTATTCAAGCCCACGATAATGCGTACGAAAGGAGCAAGCAGATCGCTCTCAATTCGGCCGCGGGATGCGCAAGCATCAAGACAGACAGCAACGGTTACACACTCTACAATTCAGGATGCGTCGTCGACGACGGAACCCGGGGCTACTATACTCCCGGTGCAGGTTCAGTCGTAGTGGTGCAGGGAGCATGGGCAAACGATCTCTACTCAGTCAACAACACATCATCAAACGGTGGGGCCAACGCTGCAGAGGCACCATACTTCGTCAAACTTATGGGCGGTAATACACCTGGTAACGGTCTTGGTTTCACAAAATACACAGTCTCCTCCAGCAGAATAGATGTACAGACGAACTTCTCAGGAACCTACTCCGACAGCTTCAGCCTCTGGGGAGGTTCCACCCCTGTCCCATCCGCTTCATGGTCACCTCTAAGCCCGCAAGTTGGACAGACAGTGACCTTCACGGGATCTGCATCAGGCGGTGTCCCTCCATACTCTTTCACTTGGGACTTTGGTGATGGTGCCCAGGCCACTGGGACAACGGTCAGCCACGCGTATGGTTCGGCCAACTATTACAACGTGACCTTGACCGCTGTCGATTCCGCGAACAACCTCGGGTCATCACGCGCTGTTATTGCGGTGGGTTCTTGGAACCCTAACGTTCCATGCGTTCCATCGCTCACGGCTCTCAGCTCCATCCTCGGCAGCGCATATCCATCGGAGAGCCTTGCGGGAAGCCAATGGCAGACCAGCTCGACAGCTGGAGGCATCCCGAACAAGCGAGCACTCTCTCCCCCATGCACGCTGACCAATATCAACGGTCGGTCAATACCCTCATACGTCGAAGTTGACAATGTCTACCTGACCTCCGATTACAGGTACGAGGACTGTTCTGCAAATTACGACCCGGTGAACGGTGGGGGGAGCTACGGTGGAAGCACCTTCTGTGACAGCACAGGGAACGTGTTCTCGATAGGCACCAGCAGCGGCCATCTCCATATAGAATTCGACCAGGACTGGATGGCCAAAGGATACTGCGGACCAGCCTCGACGGTCTGCAACAACAGCACGATCGTCCAGGACATTTCCGACGGCGCGATTTCCCTCGACATTCAAGGATTTGTCTACTGGGATCCGGAAGCGCCCAACGCTCACTGGGAGACCCACCCGATCACCGGATGGCGTCTGCATCAGTCGAATCCGTCCCTGACTGCTAGCTTTGTATCTAGTCCATCCTCGCCCGAGGCCGGGCAACAGGTGACATTTACTGCGTCAGCCAGCGGCGGAACAGCTCCGTATGCTTTCAGTTGGTCTTTTGGAGACGGGTCTACCGGGATCGGGTCGTCTACTACCCATAGTTATTCATCGCCTGGAACCTTTACAGTGATTTTGACGGTAAGGGACAGTGGCTCCCCTCAACAAACGGCTAACTCGCAGCAGCCGATCAGTGTCACTGGCCCGCAGCCTTTGTCGGCTAGCTTTAATTTCAGTCCATCTTCTCCCACTGCTGGCCAGACTGTCACGTTCACGGCCTCGGTTTCTGGAGGCACTTCCCCGTACACATTCCTCTGGGGCTTCGGAGACGGAGGCTCGGCAACAGGGGGCCTGACGACCCATGTCTACTCATCAGCTGGCTCCTATACGGTAACGCTGACCGCGAGCGATTCGGCCGGTCACACAGCTGTTGTCTCGAACAGTGTCACGGTGTCGACGTTTGACTTCAAGCTCGCAGCTAATCCATACCTTCTAACGGTTCAGCGGGGCCAGAACACCCAGTCCCAGATAGCAGTAACAAGCCTAGGAACATTTGCGGGGACTGTATCTCTTGCTACGTCCGTCTCCTCCCAGGGATTGACCGTCTCGATGCAAAACCCAACCGTGAGCCTGTCCGCTGGCCAAACCGTCAACGATAATCTGAAAGTCGCCGCGAGTAAGACCGCGCCGACCGGGATCTACATTGTTACTGTGACAGGCACGAGTGGTCCGTTGGTCCATTCGTTGAATGTGACTGTGCGGGTACCTGATTTCAACATGACAGCCAACCCGGCAACTTTGGATATTCCCGCTGGCTCGACGGGAACCTCCCAGATCCTATTCCAAAGCATTAACGGATTCCAAGGAGGCATATCCACTACGGTATCCGTGAGTCCGGCCGG
>VBAY01000212.1 GCA_005883085.1 Candidatus Bathyarchaeota archaeon | reverse complement strand
ACCGGGCAGAATACCATCGTAGAAGTCTCCACCGATTAGAAGAATGTCTGGTTTGTTCTCTAGGGCGAAGTTGACTAGGACTTCGAAGCAGCGCTGGAAGTCGCGTTTACGTTCGAAACGCTTGGGTCCATATTGGACAGCTGAGGGATCTAGGTGATTGTCGGCCGTTAGAAGAACGTGAATTGTCATAGTCTAGCTACCGAAGTCAACCGGGAATGTCCTCGGGTGAACTGGAACGATATTAAGAGTTGGAGATAGCCGAACGTGACCTGTCGAATCTTGGACACAACAGGCGATGTATGAGATCCCTCTGAAGACGGGTAAGGAAATGTTAGCAAAGAATATGATCAGAGTGGGAATCGACATCGGTGGAACCTTTACGGATCTCGTTGCCACAGACGAGAAGCACAGCCTCTGGAAGATCAAAGTCCTGACCAAGCCGACGGATCCATCGATAGGAGCGCTGGGTGCGGTTCGAAGATTGTTGGAGAAAGAAGGTGCTGATCCTCGTCTTGTTAGAGTTGTTACTCACGCTACGACCCTTGCCTCGAACGCTCTTCTGACCGGAAACATTCCCAAGACCGCCCTCGTCACAACCTCGGGCTTTCGAGACGTACTGGAGATAGGGCGACAGAATCGGCCTGAACTCTACAATCTCCAGGTTGAGCGTCTGCCTCCCTTGGTCCCGAGACGATACAGGTTCGAAGTCCAGGAGAGGATCACGTATGATGGGAGGGTCCTAGAACCGCTTGACACGTCGCAGGCTGTCCGGGTTGCGAGAAGGATACGGAGGCTCGGGATTGGAACGGTTGCCGTCTGCCTTCTTCACTCTTACGCGAATCCGAGGCATGAGAAGAAGCTGGGTGAGATTTTCAGGAGAGAGCATCCGAGCGCGAGATTGTCCTTGTCTTCGGAGCTTCTTCCCGAGTTTCGAGAATACGAGAGAACGAGCACTACAGTCGTTAATGCGTGCCTTCAGCCGCTATTCGCTGTTTACCTGAAAAAACTCGAAGAGGGATTGGAGGAGCTTGGTGTCCGTGCGCCTGTCTTTGTGATGCAGTCGAATAGTGGAACGGTGCTCTCTCACCAGGCCTCACTTGAGCCAGCGCGGCTGATAGAGTCGGGACCTGTTGCGGGTGCAGTCGCGTCCAAGTTCTATGCTGGCGGGTCTGAAAGCATTGTCTCTCTTGATGTTGGCGGGACCACTTCGAAGGCTGGAGTGTGGTCCGGCCGCGGGTTCGAGGTGACCAATGAGTATGAGGTTGGCGGCTGTTTGCATGGAGGCAGTCGAGTTGAGGGATCTGGATACCCTGTCAGGTTTCCAGTCGTGGATCTTGTCGAGGTTGGACTTGGTGGAGGTAGTGTTGCTTGGGTTAATGATGCTCTTGTTCTGCATGTTGGGCCTCAGAGTGCTGGAGCGTCGCCGGGTCCGGCGTGCTACGGGAAGGGTGGAAGGCTGCCGACGCTAACGGACGCATCTCTCGTACTCGGGCGTTTGAGTCCAAGCTTTCTGCTTGGGGGAGATCTGAGGTTGAAACCAGAGCTTGCGTATGCGGCCGTTGCTGAGCTGGTTGCGAAGCCTCTTCGAATGGATGTAATTGATGGAGCGGTCGGTGTTTTGAGAATCGCTGTGGCGAAGATTGTGGAGGCATTGCGGGCGGCGACGGTGGAGAAGGGTCTTGATCCGCGCAAAATGACTCTGGTGGCGTTTGGGGGAGCAGGACCAATGTTCACCTGCGAGGTTGCTGAACAACTGGAGATAGAGAGGATAGTTGTGCCTCCGGCTGCGGGATTGCTGTCGAGCCTGGGCCTTCTTCTCGCGGAGCCACTTCACGATTCAGTGAGAACAGTGTTGAAGGATGCAGGAGATGTCAACCCGGGAGAGTTGGAAACGATCTTTCGCAAGATGGAGGGGAGAGCTGCGGATCTCCTGCATAAAGAGGGAGTGAAGCAGAGGGAAGTCAAGTATCAGAGATTACTGGAGATGCGGTATCAGGGTCAATCCTACGAATTGCCGGTCCCTCTGTTGGGGAGGATTGTTACTGTAGGTGTGGTTCGTTCTGCTGTTCAAGACTTTCACCGGATACATCAAACGAAGTATGGATATTCTCAACCGGGCAAGCCTGTTGAGATCGTGAATGTTCGCAGCTACTGTAAGGGAAAGCCAGGAACGATTGCCAGAGTAATGGGTCGGCTCGCACGAGAGGAAGGCCCGCGGAAAAGCCGGAGAGTCTGGTTCATGGATGGGCACGGTATTGAATGTCAAATCCTCCAGCGAGACACCTTGCGGCTTGGGACTAAGGGAAAGGGACCATGTGTGATTGAGGATTACGATTCGACCTTGGTCATTCCTCCCGGAGCGAGATACGTGATTGACCGGAATTGCTCGGCTTCCATTGCGATATGAGATTCAGATGAAGAAGCCTGTTACCGGAATCTCATGGCTCGGGTTTCAACAGGGCAATATCGGATAGTATAGGGTACGTTGCTCTAACAGTGAAGAAAATATGACCAATACATCAAGCGGCTCGAACAGCACGTGGGGAGCGTTTACTCCAGTTATGCCGGCGTTCATACGTTTGATCGCGGGCGTCATTGTACTGGTAGTTATCGAGGCGGTTGTGCTCGGCTTTCCAGGGATCTCGCAGAACATCTCAGGCAGCACTATATCA
>VBAY01000211.1 GCA_005883085.1 Candidatus Bathyarchaeota archaeon | reverse complement strand
CAGGAAGCTGGTGTCACGAGTTATATGGAATGTTCAGCCAGGAAATATTCTCGAACTTCGATAATATCCAATTCTGATATATCGCCGTATGACACTGAGAACTTCTCAGACGCGTACATTGTCAGAACTTGGAGCTGTTTCAGCCTCCAAAGATCGAAACAATCCAGCTCTTACCATTGCTATAGTCAGGCACGAGAGGAGACCAAGCCAAGTTTCGATCCACAGTTCTTACAGAATAGAGCGTCTGCCGGATTGGCTGTCTTACAGTTTTCACAGATCTTCGACACTTGCGTAGTTCCGGTTCGCGGAGTGACGTCTGGCCATGGCAGAACAGGATTCTCGAGTGAGTTGCGTTCTAGGGTCCGCTGGGCCAGTACGGAACCGTAGCCTCCTAGGAATCCCCATATTGGGACTGTGATGATCAAGAAGAGGACTTGTTGTCCGGCAGCTGTGGTGCCAAGTCGGAGTCCGTTTAGGATCGCGTATACGAGTCCTATGATGATTCCAACAACTGCTCCGTTTTCCATTGAGCGGCCGGCGGATGCGAATCCGGCGATGGCGCCTGCGAGAGCGGGAACCGAAAAGAAGATCACGAGATCGATAGGTTGGAAATTTGACAATGGGTCTTCAGACGCGAAAACTACCAAGAGTGTTCCCGAGAGAATTCCAACTAGGATCGCGAGGTCTCGGTGTTGAAATCTTGCTGATGTTACTGAGATCGGTTGCTCCATTAGGTCGGATTCAAAGATCGTTGAGTTCTTATTCCTTGCTTTTGTGGAAAACCAAAAAACGAAAAGACACAAATTTACAGAAAAAGGTATACTGTAAAATGAATACCTAGCCGAACAGGATAAAGAAAGATCGGACACTAAGTTATCGGCACTCACAAATCGAAAACTCGATTATTCCTAGCCTGTCATGTCCGACTGGCGAACGTTCGCAATCCCTAGGTAATTTGGTAGATTACAAATGAATACTAATGGTTGAGACAAATGTTGGCCGTGATCAAAAGTGTACGTCGAGCTTATCACCGCGATGCCTAAACTCGATTTATCAGTCAAAGTATATGGACAAAAGCGCGAAACCATCGAATAGCCTGTCCACCCCCTCGGTTCCCTCCTCTTCAGGTACAAGCCGTACTTGGAGTATGCGCTACATAGTTGCCGCCTCCTCCATGGGCACGATCATAGAATGGTACGATTTCTACATCTTCGGCTCTCTCGCAGTCTTCCTCGCGCCCGTGTTCTTCCCATCAAAGACACTCGGAACATCGCTCATACTCTACCTCGGGACCTTTGCAGCCGGCTTTGCTGTAAGGCCCTTCGGAGCGCTCGTCTTCGGGAGGCTGGGCGACAAGATAGGCCGCAAATACGCGTTCCTTCTGACCATCACCATTATGGGATCCGCGACGACCGTCATAGGCCTCCTCCCGGCCTACCAAGCCATCGGCATTCTAGCACCAGCGATTCTCCTTTTCATCCGCATGCTACAAGGGCTCGCTCTGGGCGGGGAATACGGCGGCGCAGCAATATACGTCGCCGAACATTCACCCGATAAGAAACGTGGGTACTGGACTAGCTATATCCAGACAACCGCTACAGTCGGCCTCTTTCTCTCACTGATCGTAATACTCGCGACAAGTCTTAGCCTCGGAACGGTGGCTTTCGCAGACTGGGGATGGAGGATACCATTCCTCCTCTCCTCTGTTCTCGTCGCTGCGGCGCTCTACATACGATGGCGGCTCCGAGAAACACCGCTCTTCACCAGACTCAAAGAAATGGGAAGAACGGCGACATCCCCGATCAAAGAAAGTATTGGAAGAAATTGGCGTCTCATTCTTCTCGCTCTGTTCGGCGCCACTGCCGGACAGGCCGTGGTATGGTACACTGGACAATTCTATGCGCTCTACTTTTTACAAACCATTCGAGGAGTTGACAAGGTGACGTCCTATGCTATTGTTGCGACGGCTCTCGCCCTCGGTACTCCATTCTTCATCTTTTTCGGCCGGTTATCGGATAGAATAGGTCGAAAGAAGATAATCATGGCAGGGTGTCTACTAGCAGCAGTGACTTACTACCCCCTCTACGTGGCGATGTCATACTTCTCCGACAAGGCGAGCTTTAGTGTCCCTGCCCTAACTCTTCTCGTACTGACTCAGGTAATCTATGTTACAATGGTCTACGGGCCCATCGCAGCACTCCTCGTAGAGATGTTCCCAGGCCGGACAAGGTACACATCCCTATCCCTGCCATACCACTTGGGAAACGGGGAGTTTGGCGGTTTCACTCCCGTCTTAGTAGTCGCCATCAACGTCGCGACCGGCAGCATCCTAGCCGGATTGATTTATCCGATCGGAGTAGCTCTAGCCACTTTCATAATCGGCACGCTCTACATTAAAGAAACGAAAGACGTGAGTATATGGAAAGAGGTAGAAATTGCGGTTCCCGCAACACAATCCCAGGGTAGATCGACCGATTCAAAGCCTGAGAAAATTCCTGCTCCAAAGCCATAAGCACTTGTTACCAAGACGTTGCTAAGATCGTCCCTTCGAAGGAAAAGCTGAGTCTCAGCCTACCCTGCCGCCACTTTCCGGCTCGCCCTAATCGACAGCAGAAGACGAATAAGTCAAAGACTGCCGGATGGTTTGACAGTTCAACCAATCGAAACTCACAATGACCTAGGCGTCGGTCGAGAATAGAGCCTCCTTTTC
>VBAY01000210.1 GCA_005883085.1 Candidatus Bathyarchaeota archaeon | reverse complement strand
ACTACGTAAGCGGAGACTTCAGCAGCCGCCGAGGAATCGAAGTAGGATCCTTCACACTACACCGGAGAGGAGTACACCACGGACCCCAGCCAGGGGCTGTGGAAGCGAGCATCGGAAAAGACTCGACGAACGAACTGGCAATAATGATCGAGACGAAGAAACCGTTGAAGGTGACCTCGATCGCCGAGAAGCTTGACGATCCAAACTACCCCTTTAGCTGGCAGACACCAGTCAAGAAGTAGACACTGGTCCAGATCCGAAGCTGACGCTCTTGTCCGAGGTTCAAGTCGTCAGCGGCGAATATTCCTACCTGCCCATCCAGAGGGTCCACTTCGGACCAGGGTCAATCTCACGGCTAGCGGAAGAGCTTGATAGAATCAAGTCACGACGCCCATTCGTAATAACAGGGCGGACCATAGCGGAGAAGACGAGTCTAGTAGACACAGTTGAAAAAGCGTCAGGACGAAAGTTCGCAGGCATCTTCTCAGGCATCAAACAGCACGCTCCGATTAGCGAGATAAAGCGAGCAATCGGCGCGGCGAAAGAGACGAGAGCGGATTCTCTGATTAGCCTCGGAGGCGGAAGCCCCATCGACTCCACAAAGGTCGTTGTGAAAGAACTGTCAGAAGACTTCGCCAAACCCCCAATCGCTCACCTTGCAATCCCGACTACACTCTCGGCCGCTGAATTCTCACACGCAGCAGGAATGACAGATGACACCACGAGGAGAAAAACCGGGGTGCGCGATCCAAGACTCGTTCCACGCTTCATCTTCCTCGACCCGAAAGTCACGATCGATACGCCAACCTGGCTATGGGGTTGTACCGGAATCCGGAGTCTCGACCACGCAGTCGAATCCATCTACTCGCCCAAACACCAACCATACGTCGACACTCTAGCACTCGAATCCATCACGCTACTCTTCCAGAATCTCAAACGCTCCACCGACAATCCCACCGAAATGTCAGCTCGCCTCGCATGTCAGATCGCGGCATGGTTGTCCTTCGCTGGAGTTCAAAGCGTCGGGACCGGATTGAGCCACGCAATTGGCCGGGTAATCGGAGCTACTTGGAACATACCTCACGGGATCACGTCATGCCTGACGCTTGCTGAGGTTATGAGACAACAAGCCCGGAAATATCCAGATAGGCTAGCATTGATCGCGAAAGCTGAAGGACAGGACTCAAAGGGGCTCAACGAAGACAAACAGGCGCAGCGCGGTGCCGAACGAGTCCAAGAGCTAGTTAATGACCTCGGGCTCGCCAAGAAATTAAGCGACTACGGAATCAGGAGAGAGGACCTGCCATCGATTGCGAGAGACGCGTCCGGGCCAGAAGAATACTCTATGGCCCTAGAGGTTCTCGAGGCGATACTCTAGTGGCTAGAAAAGTGAAAGCCTTAACCCCGATAAGTTTCGCCAATCCAGTTCCAGGCTTGCAGAATATCAGGTCGTGTCTTCATGCCAGGGTTAACTGAAAGACTTCTCTACCGGGTCGCAAAGAGATGGATTGCAGGATACTCGCTTGAGGACGCGATCAAGGTCGCCCATGACGCGAACAACAGACAACTCAGGGCGATCCTCAACCGGCTAGGCGAACACACTCCGGACGAGAAGCTAATTCAAAGTTATACCGAAGAATACCTCAAACTCTTGGATAGGATACGGTCAGAGAAGATCGAGGGCACGATTTCTGTAAAACCGTCCCAAATCGGGCTCGCCGCAAATCCTACCCTGTACAGTTCGAATCTCCTCCGAATCTTGGAAAAGGCCGAGGCCCTTGGCGAGTTTGTCTGGATAGACATGGAGAATTCTCCCTACACCGAGGCTACAATAAGGACATATTTGGAAATTCTTCCCAGCCACCCGCGCCTGGGCGTTTGCTTGCAAGCAAACATGAAACGGACCGAATCTGATCTCAAAGACCTCATTTCTCGCGGAGGAAGGGTCCGGCTGGTGAAAGGCGCCTACCCCGAGAACACAGAGGTCGCCTACAAGAAGAGAAGCGATGTTGAAGCCAATTATCTGAAACTCATGGCTATGCTCTTTGAGGATGGAGACCATTTCGGTATCGGTACGCATGACGGAAAACTCATCGACAAGGCTAGAACCCTCGCCAAGGAATACAAACGAGACTTCGAATTCCAACTACTAAAGGGCATAAGAGACGACATCAAGCCAAGCTTGGTACAAGAAGGGTACCGCGTCAGCGAATACATTCCATACGGACCAGAATGGTACAATTACAGTAAACGAAGAATGCGCGAGCGAAAGCGCAACATTCTGCTCCTCCTACGATCCATCACTGGCTAGGCGGAACTAAAAAGGCGGAGCAGAGCTTATCTACAGTTTCGAAATGTCCCGCTGAACAATCGAAAAGTTCATTCTGAAAAACGGAGAAGTGGTTGCCACGGATCAGACAGACAAGAATTTCATCGCTGATCTATTAGTACTATTTGTCATCCTCGTAGTCGTTGTAGGAGGCTTCACACTTCTCCACACCCCATCAATTCTTCTGGGTGGAGGACTGGCCCTAGTCGTCGCTGTTGCTGCCGAGTTTGTATG
>VBAY01000061.1 GCA_005883085.1 Candidatus Bathyarchaeota archaeon | reverse complement strand
TTGAAGCCCGCAGGCCGTAGGATGAGGGGTCTTGACCCGGTAAAGGAGTGCTTCGTTAGTTGTAGAGAGGGGAACTGTTTGCTGCAGGTTATATGATGGTGAATACCGGCTTCTCTCGTGACCGAAAGTATCCAGGCGTCAGGGAAGACCAAGTCAAACCCATACCTGACCTCTCCAACTCTCGTCCTTTCCCTCTTACTCATCTGTGTTTACGTAGCTATTGGGTTCTTAGTAGGCGACTTTGTCAGTCCGCTCTTAACAAATTCACCTGTGCTTCTATTTCTGGCCCAGTGCGACGGGCCATTACCTATCTATCCATGGACCTTGGTGACTTCAATTTTTCTTCATGCGAACATCATCCATATTGCGAGCAATATCCTATTTCTGTTGCTCTTCGGTTTCATTCTTGAAGAGCAAGTCACGAAAACCAGGTGGATGACAACGTTTTTCCTCACTGGTATCATGGGGAACCTGACCTTTGTTGGGGCCGATCTTGCCGGATTTTTCATCACCGGCTTCCCCAACTCTCTCTCCTTGAGTTGCGGGGTCGGCGCCTCAGGCGCAGTCTACGGCATAATGGGGGCAGCTACCGGAATCCGAGGCGTCGTCTTGATCATATTCATCGCTGGTCTGGACATTTTCGCTGGGGGAGGGTTCTTTGCACATATCGGAGGTCTGGTCACGGGGCTCGTCCTGCGAAAGTTCTGGAGCTCGGAGCTGAAGAACTTCTAGGCACCAGCCTAGCGGAGAAATCACCGCGCCTTCGTGCGATATACGTGGTAGCCCGGGGGAGATTCGAACTCCCGTCAGCAGGTTGCTCCAACCCCTCTGTTTGAGAGGATCCAGAGCCGACTAGGGACGCTTCCGTGTTTCTGGCCCGAAACGCCCATGCTATGCTAGACCACTACACCACCGGGCTACGAAGTTCTCGGTTGCCCCCTGACCAGCCATAATAGGTTTCGTTGAATTTCGACAAGGAGTGATTCATGAGTGGTTAATCGGCCACCGTCCCCCTGCGACTTTCCCGAGCAACAGTTTCCCGTGAGCTGGAAGATTGAGGTCTCGGCGCGGTTCGCAAGCAAATCGCCCAGAATCAGCCCTGATCGACACTCGGGGAGGGGGTTTCTAGAATTCCCTTGAATTGTTCAGGATGCCGATGAAAAACCACTGGTTTAGGTGAGCCATTTCCCGCCTCGAATAGCCCATTAATTGCTCGTATCGCCTACTTTCATTGACAGACGAGGAATCAATCCTGCAGAGTATGGGTGGTATTGCGCAGGGCATCTTGCGACGTGAGGGTGGTTGAGGAGACCCCGTTAGAGGGGGGAAGTCTCCTGCCAAAGGGAGGGAATATGGTGTAGAGCATCGTTACGACGCAACTCTTGAAGTCCCGCCTGCAACGGGATCACTCGAAATCAGTTGAATGGAGAGAGCGCGTCGGAACCCGACCTAGCCTATATACTTGTCGAAACACTTATATTTGAAATCGCACGCGTCGCTCTCGTTTTCCGAGCTTGGACTCTTCTAAAGCCCCGTCCGAAACCAGTCCAGCAAGCGGAAACGCACACGCTTCGCGGAGTCCCAGGCAAGAACCATGAGCACCCCTTCCCCAAGCGCACACCCACCCAAAGTTCACGTATGTCCTGAATGCGGAAGCCTCAATCTCATAGAAGACTTCGACCAAGGCGAAACCATCTGCCAAGACTGTGGCTTGGTTCTGTCGCAGAATCTGATGAGTCGCGGTCCTGAGTGGCGCGCTTTCACCAAGGAGGAAAAGGACGAGAGAGGCCGCGTTGGAATACCAACGTCCTTCTCCATCCACGACAAGGGACTCTCAACTGTCATCGACCGAGTCAACAGAGACGCGTTCGGCAGACAATTACCCTTTGAGACAAGAATGGAAATGCTCCGTCTCCGGAAATGGCAAATCCGGACAAGAGTACACTCATCATCCGACCGCAACCTAGCCCAGGCAATGGCCGAGCTTGACCGACTAACAGACAGGTTACACGTACCCGCCAACGTCAAAGAAGACTCAGCAGTCGTATACAGAAAAGCACTCGACAGCGGACTTGTCCGAGGACGCTCAATTGCCGCAATAGCAGCTGCATCCCTCTACGCAGCATGCAGATCTAGCGAGACCCCCCGAACCCTCAAGGAGGTGGCGTCGGCAAGCAGAATCAAGAAGAAAGACGTCGCGCGCTGCTACCGCCTCCTACTGAGAGAGCTAGAAATGTCGATGCCGGTCGAAGACCCGATTCGGTGCATATCAAAAATCGCCAGTCGAGCCGAAATCACAATACAGACACAGCAATCGGCGATACAAGTACTAAAAGACGCGCGAAATAAGGGAGTTGTAGCCGGCAAGGATCCGATGGGTCTAGCTGCAGCAGCCCTCTATGTTGCGTGTGTTCTTCAAGGAGAGAAGAAGACTCAGAAAGAGATCGCGGAGATTGCGAACGTCACCGAAGTAACCGTTCGGAATAGGTACAAGGGTCTGAAAGACGCCCTTGGCCTGAATGCCTGACCCTAAGTTCTAGCGAAGATACTGGCGCATGCTCTGAATATTGTTGAAGACGGTGGTCCACTGTGGCGATGGATTCGGCTTCGTGGTACTATACCCTGTCATGGAGATTGAGAATTTCACCCGTGGATCCCGAGAGTAGTAATAAATAATGTCCAGTTTTCGCTTCGGATTCGCATTGTAGAGACTCCTCTTTAAAGCGTTGAAGAGGTATTTGTTAAAGAACTCCAGCTCAATCGAGACGGTTATCCGCTCACTCAATCGAGAACCTTCTAACTCGCCTTATCGTATATACCGGCTATACCTATTTATCGATAGCCCCTGGAGCGGACTAAATCTCCACGAGTCCTCTGGAAAGCGCTGGAAACCCATGGCAATATCGAGAGACTTGGAGCAGTAAGCGGACGGAGGCTCAATCTCGCTGCGCCCACCCAAGATTCGTCCTCCACGCCGTTCCCATGGTTACAATCCGGATTTTACTTGTAGATACAGGGTACATAAGGGAAAGGATGACGGAAAAGACGACGATAATTCTAGCTCTTGGGATGGCTTGGCTGTTCTGGTTCCTCTTCTTCCTGTATCTCGGTGTCTAATCTATCGTTTCTGAGGCACGCTTAAATACGCAAGCTAGCAATAGAATTATTGTGGACGGTTACAAGGGAGTACTGAGCTACTAGAATGGCCGACGTTTGTTCCACCTGCGGCCTTCCCAAGGACCTGTGCGTCTGCGGCACCATTAGCATGGAGCAGCAGACCGTAAAAGTGCGCATGGAAATGCGCAAATGGGGCAAACCTGCGACCATAGTTGAAGGCATCGACGGGAAAAGCGTTGACCTTCCAGACCTCGCAACAAAATTGAAGACGTACTGCGCATGCGGTGGGACATCAAAGAACAATTCCATCATTCTGCAGGGGGACCATCGAGATAAGGTCAAGAAAGTTCTAGTGGGATACGGTTTCCCTGAAACTAGCATAGAGCTTCACTAGCTCGTTGTTGCGCATGTCTAGCCTTAAGGAAATCATAGGCTCATTTCGGCGAGGTCGCGCAAGCCTCCGAGCATGTCCCCGATGCGGTTCGTCCGTTACGAGATCTCGAATGCCACTAGAAGGGTGGATATTGCCTGTGAAATACGTATGCAGGAGCTGCGGGTATCAGGGTTTTGTCGCCTTAGAGGAGGAGCGAGCAGCCGAACCCTAGAGGATTCTGGCTTCAAGACGCACGAAGGACTCTTGCCATTTCTGATTCAAAAACCTCCGATCGGAACTCTTGTGCCTTGGCCGATGAGGCCGCAGAGAACCTTGATCGGAGCTGATCGTTTTCAGCAAGCATTATGATAAGTCGTGCTGCAACAGCTAAGTTATGCCATCGGAAACCCACTTTGTCAATTACAATCTCTCTGGGTCCCCCGCTGTCATGGACAATGGGAACGCATCCGGCCGCCATGGCCTCGACTATCGTTATCCCAAAATGTTCGTTCTCCGCGCAATGAACATATGCCATAGCTCTTCCCAGAAGATCTTTTGCCTTTCGTAGCGGTGAGAGAACGAAGGACACATTTTCTGGTGCCGTTCGTCTCAACAACTCATAGTACGCAGAAGTCCCACCGTAGACGCTTCCTATCGCCACGAATCTTGTATTTGGAACCATTCGGGCCAATTCAACAAATAGGTGGAGCCTCTTTTCGGGCACAATCCTGCCGACTGATATCACCAAATTCTCCCTCGGCTGCAAGCTACTTAGGTCCGAATATGCCTCGACCGGACAAGGTGGATACAAGGTCACGGAATCGCGCCCCCACCTCTTCGCCACGAATCCTCGAGTAAAGTCAGAGACACTAAGAAGCTTTCCAACCTGGCGAACGCGATTCCGATAGTAGAGGCTTGCTGGCGCATAGTACACACGCCACATTGGAGAGGATGACGACTGAAGGTGAGAGAAATATTCAGGGAAATAGCAATACTGTACGACGGGAGCACGTGTTGAAGGCACATATCCAATATCTTGAGTACTCAACACGAGATCGCAAGACTCTCGCGAGAAGATATCCCTAATCCGATACCAGTGATATGCTAGTCTCTGATAGAGGAGAGCTCGGGGGCTAAAGACTGGTTTGAAGGCTCGATAATAGAAACGATTGACTTTATCGAAGAGCCCGGCGCAACCATAAAAGTCCTCGAAACTCGCCTCGTCGAACTGTTCGCTAACGAGCGAAACCTCGTGACCGGCCTTGATCGCTGCAAGGATTGAGTGAATAGCAACTCTTTCGCCGCCACCCTTAACACCCAAACGAGGGTGAACCAGGAATACTTTCATGGACTAACCGCAGTGGTCGGAAGATCTGATCGACGCGCCGGTTAGCTGCTCTTGGACCTCCACAATTCCACGGTAAGCTTCAGTCCCTCCTGGAGAGTGTGAGATGGCTTCCAACCTAGCTCCCTCGCTATTTTCGAGTTGTCTAACACGAGATATTGTGGGTCCTGCGACTTTGGCCGTTGAGGGTAACCGGGTGGATAAGATCCAAAGACCATCTTTCCTTTGAACCCTGTCATTAGAGTCAACATTTTTGCCAATTCGGAGTTTGTGACAGGGTTGCCCGGTGAAACGTTGTATACCTCGCCGATCGCTCTAGGTGACTTTGCCGTTAGGATGTAGCTGTTAACATGGTCTTCCGCGAACATGTAGTCTCTGATGGAGTCCGGGGCTCCAACGTAGCAGGTTTCACCTGCAAGCATTTTGGATACGAGATATTCTGTGTAGAACCCTACTTCACCGGTCCTTCCGTAGCTATTGATAGGTCGAAGCACCGTTCCTTTTAGGTGATAGACGCGGTTGGCCATCTGAACGTACTGATCAGCTGCGGATTTTGTTACAGCATACGGGGAAGCAGGGTTTAGCATGGCGTCTTCTCGGATGGGCCGAGCGCCGTCTTGCCAGCCGTAAACCTCCGCCGTAGAGGCCACGATGAGTCGTGCGTTTGGCGCTTCTCTCAGAATCGCATGCACTAGGTTGACAGTTCCCTCGAAATTCGTAGCAATGTATGGATAGGGATCGTCAAACGACAACCTGACTGGAGTCAACGCTCCGAGATGAAAGATTATCTCCGGCTCTGAGACATCCACTGCCGATATGATGGAGTGAAAGGTTCCAAGATCTCCTTCTATAAGATGAACTTGTGAGATTATGTCTCTGATTCTGCTTAGCTCTCTTTCAGATGAATGCCTGACCAAGCCGTGGACATCGTAACCTTCCCCCACAAGGCGGGATGCTAACCTCGAACCTATGAATCCTGTTATTCCTGTTATGAGCACATTCATGTTGACTTTCCTTTCTTTAACGCTTCATCAGCCTCTTCGAGTTCTCTCAATGAGTTTACTGTAACGAAAGACCCGTCATGTTTGACGGCTTTTAGCTTATTCATTCGGGCCAACTTCGGAAAAGTAGTTCTTTCAACATCCCCTCTTTTCGGCAAGTACTTCAGCACCTTCCGGTCAAAAACGTATATTCCCATCGAGCAAAAGACATCATTCAACACTGGCTTTTCCACAAAACCTTTGCAGAATCCTTTCTGGTCCACGTCGACGAGTCCGAACGGCAACCTTGGATGCACGACCGCGATCGATGCCAAGGACGCATCCTCTCGATGGTGATTGTAGAGTACATCTAGTCTAAGATTCGTTATTTGGTCACCATTGAGCGCAAAAAACGACGGAGAATCCACATAACGGGAAATGGCAAGGCGAAATCCCTCACCGGTTCCGCCCTCCACCGTGTGAACGCTGTATCGGATATCCACTCCAAACTTCTCCCCTCCACCAAAGTACCGCATTATCTTCTCTTTCAGATGGGCTACTCCTATGACTAGCTCGGTGACTCTGTTTTCCTGAAGCCATACGACAACCCACTCGAGAAGAGGTCTCCCGCCAACTCTAACCAATCCCTTTGGGATATCGTGCGTTATAGGCCTTAGTCGGAGACCCTCTCCGCCGGAGAGGATTACCGCGGTCCTAGGAGGTCTCATTCATTTGATCACGGAGTTCTGTTTCAGGTAGAACAGGCGGCGCATGTTGGGTGCCTAGCATCCGCGCAATTTGTTTGAGTAAGTAAGGTTTAGTATTTGGACTCATCGATGATTTCACCCGTGGAATATTCCCATTTCACCCTAGGTTCATCGAAGGGCATATCAAGGTCCTTAACCACTCGATCGTCGGAGGCAGTCCTTCAGCAAGCTGAGACCGGGGACGAAAGCGAATCTTCGTTCGAGCCGCGGAAACATTGGCTCGGCTAAGTCTGACCTTTTCTATTCAAGGGCTCGTGGATGGGCCGAACACGTCCTAGATTGAACAGCTGGAGAATACGTCTTGCAAGAGAAACGATGCTAATTGCCCGTCCGGTTCCGATGTTCAGATTCCCCTCTGACGGTCTAGTGATCTTTGACGAAGTTCCCTCGATCTCCCGGCTTTGAGGTAGCCATAAAAAACGAATGGACGCAACCGTGCAATTGAGTGAAGCAGAGTCCGCAACGGGGAGACTCCGAGTTGTCTTCGAGCTTCCCCTGCCTTGATCTGGTAGAACACCGACCTCACAAGGTTCATCTTGCGCAGGTGCAACGCGACTAGGCTCATGTCCATCTTCACCCTCTCTCCGCGTCGCTTGAATCTGATGTCAAGGTCAGTATCCGGAGCCATCACGTCGCGAAAACCTCCAACATCCGATAAGGCTCTCATCGAGATACTCCTTGCGCCCCCACGAGCCTCTTGACCAAGAGGCGTAAACAAGTAGCTTCGTTCCCAGAAAGAGACCATTTGGTTCATCAGTCCCCCGCTCGGATCGGTTCGGACCAGGGCGGATACGGAGGCCCATTCCCGACAAGAAGCGGATGTTTTCTCCAGGAACGACGGAGGCACGAGGATGTCTGCGTCAACGATGGCAAGAATTGTACCTACAGCGTTTTTTCTTCCAATTTCCAAATTCTCCGCATAACTATTTCTCCAAAGCGATTCTTGCTTCTCTATGACAATCGAATTACTTGAAAGCATGCGCTTGGAAACAGCTGCGGTCCGGTCTGTGCATCTGTCCGCGACGACGATGATTCGTGCGGGTGGAATCGATTGTCGTAGAACTCCTTCAAGCGATCTTTGAATGTACGACTCCTCATTGTGGGCGCAAATCACTACCGTCACGTCGACGGGCAAAAATGAACTACTCGATGTTCACTGCGAGCAAATAGACTATCGAGGCAACTACGAAGAAGAAGGCTAGAGGAACGTACCAAAGGAGGAGACCTCCTGTTACCAGGGTCACGAGAGCACCTAGATCAGCTTTGTCCTTTCTCCTCGACAAATCTATGTTCCATACTCCAAGGGAGTATAGGCTCACCGATAGGACGCCGAGCACAGCCGCAACGTTGAAGAAGAGTACGGGAAAAATCGCGCCACCAATGGGCTTGTCGTTGGGGATGGTCGGAGCTATGTTGAGGATTGACCCAAGCAGGAACCGGAGAGCGTAGACCTCGCCGATACCGAAAACAACCCAAGCCAGTGGAAGTAGGAAGAGCCGTTTCTCCAAGTGCCTTCTTGAGTTGTTCGCCGACCCATATTTCATATAAACGTTAGGCAGAGCGTTTACGTAGAATTGACAATGAATCTCAGCAGGTTGATTTTCAGAAGCTGGTACTATTTCCGGATAGGCTACGGAACTTACGTTGCATTTCCCCTGGGCTTTGCGAGCACGATGATAATAATCTATGCACTCGCCGTCGTCGGTGTGCCTGTCATTCACAATATATTCCCTCATCTTTACGAATTTGGGATTGTCGGTATTCTCATCATTGTTCCGATAAGTATCTACGCAGGGCTGTACCACATTAAGCGGACAGGGGCATACTCCGCTGAGGCTTCGGTATTGACGGAATCCAATCCTTACGTCTACAGGGCAATACCAGGTAAGGAGCGTGAGGTCATTCTGCCATTGATGATTCTCACTGCAAGAGGGCTCGCAAAGGTGATGGAGCAACAACACTCACTTTCCTTGGAGGAGCAGAGGGAGTTCGAGAGTGTACTTGCCAAAGCGAATTCGTTGTTGGAAGGTTCCTCGGTTGGCCTGCCGAAGGATAAGTCGAAGAGCTAGGAACTTGCTGTCGTTATCACAGATCAACTGCTGAGTTCATAAACTGCTGATAAGATTGACCGAGTAGACGTTCTCTAGTAACAAAGGGATAATTAGCAGTCTGGACCGGGCCGACGACTGGAAGCAGATGAGCGAAGACCTTCCTCAAGCAAAGTATGTTGTGGAAGTCACCGTTCCCGAAAAAAGCCCGACGACTCCAAAGCAGTATGTTCAAGATCTAAAAGGAGTTGTCGGAGGGAAACAGCTAGCGAGAATGAAGAAGGAAGCTGTCGACTGTCCAGTGCTCTCGAAGACCGTTTCTTTTGCGCAGTGCTTCGCATGTCCAAACTTTATTCGGCGAGTCAAAGGGAATGTTGACTGTAGAGGTTTCCCTCTGCCAACGTCTACTTGATGGCTGTCGATTCTTAGACCTAAGGCGACTCCAGGATTGAATGACGAAGCCCAAAAACTCATGGAAGAACTCGGTTTCTCGAAAGAAGGATGCTCAATCTACTTCTCCCTCTTAGAGAAGCCATCAGGTGAGACTATCGAGCAGATTCTGGCTCACTCAAGCATCTCATCGCGCGAAGCTGAAAAAGCGGTCAAGGAGCTTGTCGAGAAGGGTATTGTCATGGTTAGCAGCAACAAGCTCGAAGCGTCCGAGCCTAAACAGTTCGTGGCTAGGATCCAGGACATGAAAAGGACGGAGATGTCGAGAGATCTTGACAATTTGAACGCCAAGAGTACGAGG
>VBAY01000159.1 GCA_005883085.1 Candidatus Bathyarchaeota archaeon | reverse complement strand
AAATCTTCCGGAAGTTTGACTAGGAAGTTTCATTGGAGACGTGCCTCATGAACGATATTCTAAGCAGCAGAGATCCCGACGAAAATAGTCGCTCCGATCTTGAGGATTCCCTAAATCGAGCATGGTCTGTTCTTCGTTCTAATTGCTACTCGGAGGTCAATTCCTTTCAACCTTGAGAGTCAGAGGCGTCTTTGTCCGATCCCTCATCGGACTATCTTCGGGTCCTTAGAGTCTCTTCTACGGCCTTGAGTCTGTTTTCAATCGCTGTGAGTCTGTCCAGTATCTCTTTGAGGATTCGGACGCTTTCGTCGTTTCTCGGTACGTACTGGCTCGAGGGTCTGAGGGGTGATGGGATCGGTTCAAGCGGTGTCGGATGCAACGGGTCAAACGGTCGTCTGGGTTCCATTTGTGAAGGCCTAGTATCGAAGCGGCTGTTTTGACTCTTTCCCTAATGGGCTGTCGATAAGCGGTGGCGGACTCACCTGAAAGATGGCTCAGCCGAAGTATTTGCGGACCATCTTGACGCCAACATCGCTAGCGGCCCATTTTTCTCCGTTGAATTTGACCGCGCCTAGCCGTTCAAGGTTAGCGAGGTGTTCTCCGAGCTTCTCAGCTGGAAATCCCTTCTCCTTGTGTCCCGGATAGACATCGCCTAGGGCCTTCGCGACTTCCTTTGCGCTCTTTGGGGTCTCGCAAATTCTGACGATCTGAATATTGACCTCTGTTGTAGTGAGTATCCGGAATATTTCTTCTTCTGAGAGACGGGGTTTTGTCATGAAACTTACCGCACCTGATGCCTGGGTTGGGCCTGTCTTCGGCCCGTGTCTCCTACGGCGGATGATTCTGTAGCTGATCACACCCCAGGTTGCGGCGAGAAGTGACCAGAGGAATGTCGGGTTCCCTAGAAGCCCGACGATGTCTTCGAATTGTAAGGTCATCACCATTGTTCTATCTCACCCTGTGAAGTGCTGCCATCTCTATTCCTGCAGGACCTACACGATACGCGTAGACTTTCATATCGCCCAGTGCGCCAGGCATTTTCAATACTCGCATCTTCCTCGCATAATCCTCACTCCCGAAGGGTTCTGTTGACAAGTCGACAACGCCATCACTTAGGTGCTGAACGGTATTCTCGATGTGCTCGGTGTGAATTCCCTTCGAGGCTAGCAACAACGCTAATCCTCCCGTGGATCTGACGTGATTCTGCAAGATCTTCAGAGTTTGCTCGACCGCTGGAAACGGTGCTGAACGGATAATATCGCTCAGACTGTCAATCACGATGGTTGTTGTCCCCAGAGGTGTGATAACCCGCGGAAACTCTTTGGCTAGCAGGTTGGCGGGGCCGATGTCCCACGAGACCTCGCCGGATATCTTTTCCTTCTTCATGCTGAAGCTGTCGATGAACCACATCTTCCTCTTCTCAAAATAACTATCCAGGCTCCA
>VBAY01000060.1 GCA_005883085.1 Candidatus Bathyarchaeota archaeon | reverse complement strand
GCCTGACAGGCTGCTCTATCAGAACAAGATTGACCTCGCGCCTATGATCTCCAGCAAACTTCTTGACAATATTTCCGGTTTCATCATTGGACGCACTGTCAACAACGACCACCTCGAACTTTTCCCTTGGATAGTCTAGCTGGAGAACATTTTCGAGCTTCTGCTGGATAATTGAAGCTTCGTTATAGGTGGGAATGACCAAAGAAACGGTAGGGACAACCCCGCTAGCCCTTTGGAACCGAGGCCTTGGAGAACCCTTGTGCAGGAGAAAGAGTCCGAGAGTATAGGCTACGACAACGACGCCTATCGTCACAAAGTAGAGAACTCCTAAAGCAGTTATTAGTAAGGTCATTTGAAGGTCACGACCTAAGCCTTGAACTCTTGGGCATCTCGATCACACTCTTGCCGATTGGACGTTCTATCTTGAACCCGTCCAATCCATAGCCCATGACGAGTTCGAGTTCAAGTTCTCCAATCGCATTCTTGCTCTTGTCAGAACGAGTGTTGATCATCCCCTCCGCATCAATGTAAGACTCTTGTCGATAGATCCACCATCGCGCCATCTCGCCGAGAGTCATGATATCGCAGGCTGGGTCCGAGCGAAACGATCTTAGGAGACGGAGGTATTCGTCACGCCCTTCTTCTTGACTGAACTCATAGTCCGGGTGCACAAGTAGGACGCAGGCCCCCCCAGTCTTCTTGATCCATCTCGAAACTTCGAGAAGTTGGTCGACGGCATCGGCAACTCCCAACCCGCCTACTCTGATGAGCTGGTGGTCTTGCGGCATAGAGACAGGAATCTCGACGAGGCCAGATATCAGGAAGGGAAAAACAGTTCCGACTCCATGAGGCTTGAGCGAGGTCGGCGATAAGGGCTCCCAGCTTGGCATTGACGAATCGTATTCGTAGCCCGCCTTTCCGAGCGTTTCCACAAGTTCTCGCGAGTGTTGCAGAAGGGGGGCTCTGAACCCTCGAATAGGTCTTCGCGAGAGAACTTCAAGCCGCTCTCTGCAACGTTTCACTCTGTCCAACTTGTCTGTGATGCTTGCGAAGAACAATCGGCCATCATGCTTCGTGTCATGGCCTCCAACTTCCCCGTTCTCTGCGAGCGCAATTACCAGTTGCGAGGATAAAGGGTAGCGATTGGTTGGAAGGTTCCAGGTGGAACGTATGCCTAGCTCTTCCTCAACCTCAATTAAGCGTCCAGCACCATCTTCAAGTCCGAGCTGAGTTTCCACGTCATGGCTGACTGCAAGCGCGTAGGACTTGCCTCGCCGCCAGAAACCAATAATTGGGATCGGATCTTGGGAAGCGATTGCCAGGCTTGCAAGGAAGAGCGAGCGTAGAAATTCTACTGGACCTAGTAGTTCCTCTCTGAAGGCGGTAACGCCTCTTTTCGCTTTGAAGAACCTGTTCCGAATGCTGGAAGGTATAAGGCGGTATGAGAAGGGCATTCGCGTGAGGAGACGGAATCTCCAGTTCGGATTTTCGTCCATTCGGCCGTACATTAGCTGTTGATATTCCGATACGAGGTCCACTGAGAGAATGTAGACTGCCGATCCGAGTAATTTGTCGACCAGGATATTCTCGCCGTCTTTCAACACCGGTTCAAGCTCGGGCCCGGAAAATTGGTAGAGCCTTGTTTGCAGGGACACAGAAACGCCAGGCGAAATTGGCAAGCGAACCTGTGTTTCCTTTGGGGTCACATCCAATCCGAAGTGCCGTGCGATCTCTCTTGCGCCTTCGATTCTTGTTGGAGAAATGATTACCGGCCGAGAGTCTCGCGTGTCGATTTCTTCCCACGGACTAGATGTGAAAAGGATCGGTTTCTGATCAATTTGAGACCTGAGAGTGTAGGGCACCTTCCAGAATTCCGCGTACTCGCTTAGAATGGACAAGTCATGATCGTCGTTCCCAGCCAATACGATTAGGACGAATTTCTGGTCCAACCCTATTTCCTGACCCCTAGCCTCAGCAGGAACAACGGGCCAACGATCTGCCACCAGTCTTTGGACGGCGAGATATGCGAGTACTTCTTGTCTTTTAGGGCTGAATAATCTTTTGAAACTGGTCTCTCAGCGAACTTGTAGCCTAGAGTCAATACTTTGTAGTGAAGGTAGTATTCGAGCTCGTAATTGTCAAGCCAGCTCTGCCACGTGTTGATGCGCGGGTCCGCAACAATCGAGGCCCTGTAGGCTCTGAAGCCGTTGGTTACCTCGGTGCACCGAACGCCAGTCATGATGGACCACACATAGGGAAAGAGCCGGGTGAAAATGCTTCTCAAGAAAGGATTCTTTTCTCGACGGCCTCCGGGCAGAAACCTGGAGCCCTGCACGTAGTCGTATCCCTCTTCGAGGATGGGCGTTGTCAACCGAGGGATTTCGCGCGGGTCATCCTTTCCATTTCCCGCCATGATTACGATGAGTTCGAATCTATTTTCGAGCGCGTACTTGTAGCCTTGCCGTATAGCGTAGCCTATTCCGTTTCGGACCGTGTTCTGTATAGTCTTTATTGGAACTCGTATTTGCCGGCCCGCTTCTTCGATGGCTCCCAGTGTCACAACTCCTGGCTTGTCTGCAACCACGCATATTTCATCGACATAGCCTGGCTCGAAGCGTTCGAGAACTCTGCCAATGGTATCTGACTCCCCGTAAACAGGGATTATTGCTATCGTCTTCAATGCCGCGACGCTCCTTTCACGCCACGTAGCCGCGTCGCTGTAACAGAAACAGGCTCCTTTTTACCGACGACTCGTGCAGGGTTGCCGAACGCAATAGCGTTATCTGGAATGTCCCTTGTCACAACCGACCCGGACCCTATGAGGGCGTTTTCTCCGATCGTTACCCCTGGATTAATGACGCTCTTTGCACCGATCGATGCGAACCTCTTCACTCGTGTCTCAAGGAGTTTCCATTCACCATGTGCTTTCGGGTATTTGTCGTTGGTGAATGTGACGCTCGGTCCGATGAACACGTTGTCTTCTATAGTTACTCCGGTTGGGATGAAGACGAAGGGTCGAATCTTGCAGTTGTCGCCTACTGTGACGCCTTCTTCAAGATAGACGAAAGCGTCTACCTTGGTGTTCTTTCCGATCGTGCAGCCGTAGAGGTTTACTTGGTCATATACCCGGGATGACTGCGCGATTCTTGAGTTCTTGATAATCGAGTATTTGGGGCGTCTCCTCACTTTACACGTATCTCCTCGGCCAGGGGCATCTGGAGTTGCACAGTTCTTTCCTGATGGAGAGATTCACGTGCAGCTTCCAAGACGCTGACAACCCGGGCCCCTAGAACCCCGTCTGATAGATTAGCGTAGGGTTTGGAGTCATGGTTACTTGAAATGCAGTTGACGAAGTGAGTAACTTCCTCTCTTAGTGTGTTGCTGGGCGTGATGGAGATTTGGGTACTGGGCGAGGCGTGAAGAATTCCTTTCTGTTCGGAGCAATCCAAGTATGCCATGCCTTTGCTGCCTACGACCGTAACATCTCTGCGCTTCTCACGGTCGAGCCAGCTTACCTCAACTTGCGCTGCCAACCCGTTTGGGTGTTCCGCAGTGATGAACGCGACTTCCTCGTTCTCCTTCGTTCTGTAACCCTTTCCTCTGCACGTGATCTTGTTCGGCCACATGTCTAGTAAGTAGTTGCATATGTCGAACGGATGGGGAGCCAGGTCGGTGATAACTTCTCGGTATCCTTGCGGGGGTAAGAATCCCGTCCATCCGAACCGCACGTAATAGAGTTCTCCGAGTATTCCGGTGTTCATGGCATGTCGGAGTTCTCTGACTCCATTGTTGAATCGGTGAATGTGGCCCACACATAAGACCTTCTTGTTCTCTTCTGCGATTCCGACGAGCTGGTAGGCTTCCTTCGAGGCGAGTGTAAGGGGCTTTTCTACTAACACGTTCTTTCCATGTCTGAGAAAGCTAGAGGCGACTTCGAAGTGGGTGGCGTTGGGCGTGCAAATGTGTACTCCCGATAATTCAGGGTCTGTCAGTAATCCCTGGTAGTCTACCCGATAGTCCAGCGGTCCAAATTCCTGTTGGCACTGAGCCAGCATGGTCGGGGAGTTGTCTACGACAGCGTGGAGCTGGACTCGTCCAGTGGTCTTGGCAACATCTAGAACCTCGCGAATGACCTTCTTTCCCCAATACCCCGCGCCTATGACCGCGATTCGGACAGGATTCGCCGTGCTCACTTTACAAACCTCTCTATTCTGTGGTAGACTCTCTGATGAGTCGGGAGACCGTGTGGACTTCCTCTTCTGTGATGGCGGGGTGAATAGGCAAGCTGAGCACTTGTCCTGCCAGTCTCTCTGCTATGGGGAACAATCCTTCGGAGTATCCGTATTTTTCTCGGTATGGAGTTTGAAGGTGGATCGGTACTGGATAGTGGATTGCCGGTTCCACTCCGTTCCTCTCGAGATACGCTGCTAGCTGGTCTCTGCGTGTGCTTCGAACTACGAACAGGTGATAAACTGGTGTTTCTTTGGGCGTCTCTGTTGGGGGCAGCGTTATGCCTGAGGCGCCTTCCAGCGCCTTTCTGTACAAGTCAGCGATTCTCCTTCGAGTCTTGTTCCAGGTGTCCAGCTTTCTCAGCTGGACTCTTCCGATGGCAGCGTTTACCGTGTTAAGTCTCGATGTGTAGCCAATCCGCGACATAGTATATTTCGACGCTCGACCGCAGTCTCTGAAACTACGAGCCGCATCAGCAACATCCTCATCATTCGTCACAATCATCCCGCCGTCACCGCAGACCGTCATGTTCTTGCTGGTGTAGAAAGAGAAACATGCAATGTGTCCGAGCGAGCCGACTCGTCGTCCTTCGTACTCCGCGCCGTGTGCTTGACAAGCGTCCTCAACGATGCTAATTTCTTTATCTTCGGCGAGGTCCCGAAATTCGTCCATCCTCGCAGGTTGTCCGTAAAGATGAACTGGAATGATGAAGCGAGTTTTAGGCGTGAGCCGCGCTTCAACTTTTGCAGGGTCGAGGTTAAACCCGTTGTCTTCCACGTCAGCAAATCTTGGCTGTGCCCCTGCGTGGATTACGGCGTTGGATGTGGCGAAGAATGAGAATGGGGTAGTCATGACTTCATCGTTCGGACCGATTTGCATAGACTGAAGCGCGATTTGAAGGGCTGCGGTGCCGGACCCGGTTGACACTGCATATCGACTGCCACAGTATCGGGCAAATTCCTCCTCGAACTTGAATACGCTCTCTCCCATGACCAGCTTCTCGTTTTGCAAAGAGTACAGTGCCGCTTGAAGCATTTCTTCATCCACGACCGGCCTCATCAAGGGAATCTTGAATCCGTGTTTGACCTGTGACACAGTCTCGGCTGCCCCGTTGGAATTTGCAGTGCGGACCGCTTCTTTAGCCGTATTCCACTACCTTGAAGGGTTGACTTGAAACTCGCGAGTTTTAACCCTTCCTAGGGGAAACCGTCACTTTCAATCGTTTTAATGACAAAGAAATCCCAAGATATCATCCTGCTTTCCCGGAATCAGCCGCCGGAATTGGATAAATACTACGTGAGCCGAATTCGTTCATCAGACAGCTTCAGAGAAACCCCTGGTCTTGTGAAGAACAAAATTGATCTCGCGGATTTGTCTCGGAGAATTCCCCCTCCTCTTTGCCCTAGACTTCCCTAACATAACCGATCGTGAAATTCAACTAATCGTCAAGATAATGTTCTTCTGCCCATTACGAGTAACCTGCGTGGCCGATTATTTATGAAGCTGAATTTCCTTGAAGAGATAGGGGGCGTAAAAACCGCTCGAAGGGAAGCAGAATCGTTGCTCCTAGCAACAGCGCTTCTGAAAAATGACGAGATCAGTGTAAAGGACGGAGCCCGAATGTTAAAGCTCGCTAAGAAAAACAAGGTACTATTGCGAGCTGCCAATCTAATTCATCTTCCCTCGAACGTTGTTGACGAAGCGAAGAAAGACGCTGCTGAGGCATTTGATCTATATGATCAAATGAGCAACATTTTCACGCAACATGGAGTTTCATTCGTCGCGATAAAATCGTTCGACTCTCTCCCTGACATAGGACACGATATTGACCTGCTCGTTCCTTCTCCGACTGAACTCGCAGAGACTGAAAAACTCTTGATCAACCAATATAAAGTCCGACCGCAAGGACTGACTCATTGCGATAGGTTACTGGGAAAATTCAGCTGTTTTCTACAGGGCTACAAGCACGACTTCGAGCTTTACCCGACAATCAGCCAACTCGGCGAAACCCACCTGGACCCTAGCCAAGTCTTGCTTCACCGAAGAAGAGAAAGAGTCGAAGGTCATGAGGTGTGGATGACATCGGATTCGGACAGAGTACTAATCCGGGTGATTCATGCGATGTTCCGTCACAACTTCCTGAAGCTGTCAGATATTCTGGACTTCTTGAAACTGATAGAAACCGCCAGCCCTCAAGAGGTCCTAGAGAAGATTGACAATGCCCTGATCGGCGACGCTTTCATTTTCTATCTAGCATCAATTGAGCGCTTCCTTAACGCATGCCAAGTTGAAAACCGGCGCTTCCAAGAATTGAAGAAATCGGCCCAAGAAAGGTTCGGTTATGATCGACTGCGATTCCTCAGGCGTGACAGACTTGTCCTCCCCTACAGAATCCCCACTGCGGCAATTATCATACTATTTCTAGTTAAGGCAGCAAGAGACGCGGCCCGCGCAAGATGGAAGAGCTCGATTTTCTGCCTGGTCGCCCCGCCCCTCATAGTGCTTGATTTTATCAGCGCAGCGTTCAGAGCTGGTGGAAGAGGCGGAGTCTGGTAGTGAAGAAGATTCTGCTGACACTCAGCGGAACGCACGGTTCCGGAAAATCCACCAACGCAGGGAAGTGCTATTATCTCCTCAATCGTTCCGGATACAAGTTCTCATACATAAGGCATCAAGACCTCCTTGACCCGTTCGGATTTATCGTAAGGCGAACAGCGAGAATACTGCACCTTGAACCCAACAGACTGGAGGAGATGAAACCAACTAGAGTTGCCTGGTCCATCTACTTGCTCTTCATCTACTGTCCAATCCTTGTCGGTGGAATAAGGCTCCGCAATTTGTTCGGATATGGCGTCGTGTCCGATAGGTATCTGTACGACGTTATGGTAGGATTCAGAGACAATGGCATGACTGTCCCATCAGAAAACCTGCTGATGAGACTTCTTCCACGACCCGATATATCATTCGTCCTCGATGCACCCGAGCAAAGGATTCTGACGGACAGACCCGAGCATAGCGAAGATTTCATCCGCAAAGAAAAAATTCTCTACCGACAAGTCGCGGATCATTTCAACCTCAGTAGGATCAGCACGAGCGACCCTCCTTCCATCGTTTGGAGCAATATGCTTTCAGAGATCAAGGTAGCTCTTGGAGAGAAAGCATCGATGGAACAGATTCCGCTCCAACAGGTGATTGGTTGATGAAAGCTCTAGTCATAGGTATAGATTCGGCCTCCCCGTTTCTGATCGAGAAGTGGATAGACAAACTTCCAAACATTCGTTCGGTCTTCGAAGCCGGTGCCCACGGAGTTCTAAAATCAATTGTTCCACCAGAAAGCGTGCCTGCCTGGCAGTGCTTCGCGACAGGGAAGAACCCGGCGAAAATCGGGATATTTGGATTCACATACATTGGAAGAGACAGGCACTTGAAGTTCGGGAGAACTACCCCGGACATTGGATGCTTCTGGGATATCGCCTCTGAAAAAGGAATGAAAGTGGGGGTCTTCAATGTCCCTGGAACGTACCCGCCCTACCCCGTAAACGGGTTCATGGTCTCAGGATTTCCCGTCCCAACCCGCAAGGTATGGTCGTATCCGGTCGACTTGATGGGGAGGATCGATTCTGCGATAGGAGGATACGAGGTTGACGTTCCCTTAACGAAGCCAACGGAGATGAAGGGAGGGGAAAAAGCATACCTCCCAGTTGTTCGACGGTTACACGACAAATCTCTACAAACTGCAAAGCTGCTCATCGAATGGTACAACCCTGACCTCTTCGTAATGACTCTTCAAGGAATAGATCTAGTTCATCACGACTTCTGGAAATACATGGACAATCCAGACTCGCCATATTCCAACGTGCTGCGAGATTGGTACATCAACATGGACGACGCCGTTGGCGAGCTCCGAAAACTCGTTGGAGCAAATACAAACGTTCTGCTCCTATCGGATCACGGATCGGCGCCTGTATCATCCGCGTTATTCGTAAACAAGTATCTGGAATCGAACGGACTCCTGACAGTAAAGGGTCCCGTGAAGAACAAAGGGGACACGTATACGAAGTTAAGACGATGGGTTCTGAAAAACATGCCTCCAAGCATGGTAGCCGGCATCTACAAGATTACCCCGGATTTTGTGAGTCACAAACTCACCGCATCGGCCGCCATAGAACGAACACTGCAGGGCCTGATCGACAATGTCGACTGGGACAAGACACTAGCCTTCTCGACGGGGGGTCACCAGGCGCACATCTACGTCAATTATGACCTAGTAGACAAGCTCAAAGATGACCAATCATCTCCGACTGTTGATGATCTGGTCAAGAAGCTTTGTAACATGATGAGTGAGCTGACCGACCCCAAAACCGGGGAAAAACTCAAGCCGATATTTCATTTCAAAGACGAGACATTCAAAGGACCATTCCAGTTCGAAGCGCCAGACCTCTGCGTCGAACTCTTCACCAAGACCGAAAAGATCCAAGTCAGTCCTCGTCTTGGAACCCCAGAACTCTGGAGCTCTTCTCCACATTTCTCATCAATTCACACACGAGAAGGGTTCTGGGGAATCGCCGGTCCAAACGTTGGCCACGGCCTCAAGCTAGATGCGAGACTCCTGGATCTGGCACCGACCCTTCTCAAGTTGCTGGACATCTCCCCTCCATCTGATTGCGATGGACAAATTCTCGACCAGATCATCCTATCAAGATCATAGGATCAAAGAACCATGCTTGCCCTCTCGCCAACAAATGCAGCCTTGGGTTGGACGGGACATTGGCAATTGGAGACGTGTTCAGGTTGCGAGTAGCAATCAACGGTTTTGGTCGCATTGGAAGATCCTTCTACCGGGCATTATTGGAAGACCAAGAATCCGACATAGAAGTCGTTGTGATAAACTCGACTTCTCCCCCTAGAACCTTGGCCCATCTCTTGAAATACGATTCAACCTACGGAACACTCCCCCTTGACGTTAGCTGGGACCCGGAGGGAATCACGAGCGAGGGAAAGAAGGTACCATGTCTCAGCGAAATGAACCCGGCAAAGATCGACTGGAGAGGATTCAAAACCGATGCAGTACTACAAAGCACTGGACAACTACTTCAACGCGAGAAGCTCGAGACCTTCATCTCTAAAGGGGCGCGTACAGTTTTGATCAGTTCGCCCTCGGAAGAGGCTGACGTCACCCTGATACCTGGATGTAACTTGGAAACTTATAACCCGAATCACCACAAGATAATCTCAATGGCCTCATGCACCACAAATTGTCTCGCTCCGAGTCTG